>DATAYF010000588.1:0-4767 GCA_036272735.1 Ktedonobacteraceae bacterium | reverse complement strand
CGGTCAAGCCGCATTCGCTGGCAACGGAGCCCGGTAGGAGAAGCCCCCTTCTCCCCTGGCTGAGTCTGCTCATGTCTCGGGCCTGCGATGAGCGCGAACGCTTTCCGCAAGCCCCCGCATTCGATGCGGGGGTACATGACGCTACTCTCTTTACACAACGAACGTCAGGACAACAATTCCTGCTCATCCTGTTGTTCCTGTGGAGCAGGCTCATGGGCAACCTCCGGCATCTGCTGAGGAACATGAGCCTGTTCCAGTGGCGTATGTTGATGGTGACGCAAACGATTAGACAGCAAAGCGTGGTTTGCCGTCATCGCCACTTGCAGAGATTCAACGATACGTTCAAGCTGTTCGATATTTTCAAACGTCGCCTGCAGGTTGGCGCTATTCTGGCTGTAGACAGGAGCATCCAGATGCTCGATCTTGTCTTGCACATATTGCAACCGTTCCGTAAAACTGCGCTCAGTTCCTTTGAACAGAAGTTGAATAGACTCCAACATTTTGACGCAGCGCCGATCGATTGCCTGGCCGACGAGGTGAATAAAATCTTCCCAGTCTAGCTCGGTCTGTAATTCTAAACCTCCAGAATCAGTTTGAACTGACTTCGCTTGCTCATCCACCATAGTACCAGTAGCAAAATGGATAGACGCATGCTGATGCACCAATTGCTCAACGGCTAGCAATTGGGCAGCCAGCGCGTTCTCAATCAGGCTCTCAAATTGCTGGTGCTGTTGCTGTTGCTGCTCGTTGAACGCGTGCTGTACCTTTTCAAAAAACCGCGACTGCTGTGTGTCTACCTGTTGACTCAGCGCATTTCTTAGCTGCCACTGCTGATCAGACCAGCGCGAAGGGACATCCCGCAACATGTCCTGTTGCAGGCTCGCTACATATCTCTCCAACTCGTGCTGAAAAGCTTGTAACCGTTGATCAAGAGCCTGCTCCATTTCACGGCGATGAACAGCTAATTTTTGCTCAAGGATAGTATGAAAGGCTTGAAGCTCATCTTGCGTAAACGACATTCTTTTAGCTCTTTCTTCTTGCACTATCTCCGTGGGCTGAAGTATGATGTTTAGTGTAGTATAAGAATATTGCTGACGTATGTCAATTACTATGACTATTTATCCAGGTTGGCTATAGTGTAGCTATGCATAATCGCGCTTTTCTTCTTCTTTGCTGACTCAGCATTATAGGCTGTTTCGCAAGATATATAGAGGTATATAAAGCCTTGAATAATAGAAAATGATACTGTATACTTAGCATCAGGGAAGGATACCTGGATGGTTGGCAAGGAGGCCAATCATCGGCGTCATAATCCACTTCTACAAAATTAACCTACACTAACGAACATTTCCTCGATTGTATGACCACCATCTAAAGCTATTGAAGAGGGGCCATTTCTTGCATCTTGCACAGGAAAGACAAGAAGGGCAACCAGGTGTTATGATAGAGATAATCTCCTCACAGAAACAAAGATCTGGAACAAACACTGGCGTTTGTTTGTAGTAACGAAAGGAGTCAGCTTTTATGAATGCGTGGCGTCTATTTATGTCCCTCAATCGGCAACAGCGCAGCACCTTCCTTGCAAGCTTTCTGGGCTGGACCCTGGACGCATTCGACTATTTCCTCCTCACCTTTGTCACCATTCGCGTGGCACATGACTTCAGAGTTGCAGTACCAGCGGTGGCTCTATCACTCACGCTGACGTTGGTAATGCGTCCTGTTGGAGCATTCATTTTCGGTATTCTCGCCGAACGTTTTGGTCGTCGCACCCCATTGATGGTCGATGTCGTACTATTCTCAGTTCTCGAATTACTGACGGCATTCTCGCCTAACTACGCTGTCTTCTTGATTTTACGTATTTTGTTTGGCATCGCAATGGGTGGCGAATGGGGAGTGGGGGCGTCTCTGGCGATGGAGAGCCTGCCAACGGAATCGCGAGGATTGTTTTCTGGTATCCTACAACAAGGCTACGCCTTTGGCTATCTCATCAGTGCGATTGTCTTTGCGCTCGTTTTCACCCTGCTGCCAGCACCACTCAATAGTTGGCGTACGCTGTTTATTATCGGTGTGCTACCCGCACTCCTCGTTCTCTTCATACGTGTCAACGTCAAAGAATCGCCCGTCTGGGAACGTCAGCAAACCTTGCACCGAGAGAAAGGCATCAGTTTATGGCAAGGCATAGGGATGGCAATAAAGAGTCGACCAATACTCTTCATTTTCCTGATTGTCCTCATGACGGCCTTCAACTGCCTCTCGCATGGCACGCAGGACAACTATCCAGCGTTTCTCCAGGGCCAACTCCATATCGGCGTGGCAGGCACCACCATCATTTCGGCTATTGCTAACGTCGGGGCGATTATCGGTGGAACCCTCTTTGGCTACTATTCGCAAAACTGGGGCAGACGACGCGCGATCATTATCGCCTGCATCATTGGCATCATTATGATTCCTTTGTGGTGTGGTTTATTGAAAATACCCGGCATTAGCCTGCTCATCACGCTGCCGTTAGGCGCTTTCCTGCTCCAATTTATGGTGCAAGGTGCCTGGGGTGTGGTGCCGGTTCATCTCAACGAGTTATCGCCCACCGACGTACGAGGTACCTTCCCTGGCTTTGCCTATCAGCTTGGGAACCTTTTCGCAGCGTTTATCATCTACCTGCAAGCTAGCCTTGCGTACGGCGCGTTTGGCTCGTCCAAACAACCAAACTTTACGCTGGCACTCGCCATTTTCTCATTGGGCGCGTTTCTTGCCGTGATCATCTTTACCGCCTTCAGCCAGGAGGCTCGCGGCATCGAATTCGAAAAGGTGGATGAGGAAGAGTTATCTCTGAGCCGTGGCCCAGTCCAAAGCTCGGAAGTATAAACACAGCAGAATGCGGTAGGTGTAATTAAGAGGAGATCACCTACCGCATTCTGTTGCCCAAACTGGTGAGCGGATGAATGATGGCTAGTGGATAATACCATACTGCATCTTCATCAACAGAATACGCATAACCGATTGATCGATGCGCGCAACACTCAGGCGTCCATCCTGTATCGCCTGTTTCAGACCGGTCACCACACTGGCAACCTGGTCAACGGTAAACGGACCCTCAACCAGGTCATCGCCAGCGATAATCGAGAGGACCGACGCCTGGCTCAGACTCCACTGAGCAGTGATGCCACCCATGTACAACCCATCGGTCATGACCACGCCATTATACCCCAGTTCGCCACGCAGCACGCCATTAATAGCTTTCGGCGAAAGCTCGGCAGGCAGGTTTGGATCGATGGCTGGCATCAACACATCAGTCGACATAATCATCGCCGGCTGCTTCTGCTGGATCAGCGTCCTATATGGTGCAAGGTCAATGTTTTCTAGATCGGCTTTGCTGCGATTAACTGTTGGTAAACCATTATGAGGATCAGAGGTGATTGCGCCCAAACCTGGAAAATGCTTGAGGCAGCCAATGACCTTATTTTGTTGCAAACCATCTAGAAAAGCCCCGGCATACGTATCCACTGTCTTAGGATCACTACCAAACATACGAGTATCCAATACAGGTGGACTAACCGTTTGCACATCGACGACCGGCGCGAGGTCCGCGTTCAGCCCAAGTTCACGCATCCACTTCGCGTCCTGAGCACCTTGTTGATAAACATATTGTGCATTCCCTTGGGCAGCCATCTCTTGCGCAGACGGCAGATCACCATGAAATGCTTGCAAACGATTTACTAATCCGCCTTCCTGGTCGGTAGCAATCATCAACGGAACGCGTGCATCCTGTTGAGCCTGGTCAGAGAACATCTTCACGTTCGCCACCACATTATTGGGCGCATCGAAATTATGATTGCTTGCTTGGTACATAAAACCACCCACGTACTGCTGCGTGATCATCTGTTGCAAGCCGCTGCCCTGGTAATCCTGACCAAAATACTCGACCACCAGCAACTGCCCCAATTTTTGCTCTAGCGTCATGCCATTCAGCAGTGCTTGCGCCTTTGCCATCTGGGCGCGCTGTGGTCCCTCGCTTGCGAATTTGGTAGCATCAGCTTTAGGGGTACCTGCATGTGTATGTATCGCCCCAGGTGAACTCTTTGTGGTCGCGGACGTTGCGCATCCCGACAGCAGCAAAGCGAGGCAGCAAACGCATAAAATAAGATGAGTGGGTCGTTTTTTCACGCTCCTATAGGTAAGGTGTGTACCGAACATATCAACTCCCATTATAACGAAGTAACGATGTGGGGCATTTTCCCCCAATGAGACCATGGCACCTCTCGTGTAGACGATGACCAATGATCTGAGGTAACTACTACCCAATATTTCCTAGTGTGTATGTTTATTACGCAGCATACAACACCATGCTCGCCAACAACAGTGCCTACTTCACAAAATGAGCGTAGATCAATGACTCCACGAGAGGGAATTCAAAATGGAGGAACGAGCGCTTCAGCACATAAACGTTGCTTTATGGTTTGCGCAAACCATAAAGCAACGTTTATGTATTGGATTGTATAATCCCACGTTTCGAATTTTCCCAAAGGAGTTCAGGTTCTTTTCTGAGACTCCCCTGGCTAAAGCACAGGAGGTTCTCCCGTCGTTCCGCCTCTTCACACTTGTTCGGAAAGGGACAGCGATGGAGACCAAGAGCATTTTAAGCCGACCGACTCGAACGGGAGAGGACATGACCGTGGAGAGCGCGAAACCGCCTCTCCTTCCGTCGGTTGCTCCTCTTCGTTGCGACTTGCGCCCATCTCCAGGCGAGGCTTTCATGCAGCCAACGAAGCG
>DATAYF010000587.1:0-4823 GCA_036272735.1 Ktedonobacteraceae bacterium | reverse complement strand
AGGTTGCTAGTGTCGCAATAATCATACCCATAAGCACTTTACGCGTCCATGCAAAGTAGCCACCAACGATAGCCAGCCAGGCGATTTCCCAGCCCGTGATGCCAACGATGAGAAACCCTGGGTATACTTGCTGGTGAATATAGGTGATGGTGCCGGGTACGGGATTGAATAAAAACCAGGTAAGGAACAAGCTGCATAACGTTGGCAGTGTTAATATGAAGTACCAACGTGCGATTTTCTCGTTGAGTCCGCTCATAAAAAACAGGCCTAATGACACGATCCACAGTACGATGGCGCCTAGCAGATCTGGTTTGTTGGTCGCGATGGTTTGCAGTTGTGCCGCTGATAGGCACAATACAAGCAGCGTGCGGGCGATGGGGTGTACGCTGGCAAATGGTGCGTCGATGTGCCTGGAAAAGAAAAAGGTGCGCACATAGCGCCGTCCGGGTGGCGGCTGAAGATAGGGTGCGGGTAGAGGTACTGGTATGGGTGTGCTTGTCTCTAGATACTGTTTGCTGCTCACCAGGTATTTCTCCAATCTTTGGTCGGGTGCTTGCTCGTGCTACAAGGGTAGGGCACAATCGAGCAGTATACTATAGCATCGTTGATATCAGGACAAACCGTACCCATGTCCTACCTTTCTATCCCAAAAACGGTGTATGCAATGCAAATTTGCTTATAGTATAGCGCGCTTTGACCGCATTTTTCAGGACTAACATCACGAATTTGAGCGACACTCGTCGCTTTGTCGCGAAGTGATATGCATAGTGATATTCCCCGTGGAAATAGGTGTATGCGTTCGTGTGTTGTATTGTGTGGATTCGTTTTGAATGAACATTGTGAAGAAAAAGGATGGTGCAAATCATGGCTCAGAAGAACATGCAAGTTCTGCTTGCACATCGTCCGCAGGGTTGGGTGCAGGAGAGCGATTTTAAGATCGTGGAGAACGAACTGCCCCCCTTGCGCGATGGCGAGGTGCTCGTTAAGAACATCTATCTTTCATTGGACCCGTACATGCGTGGTCGTATGAACGACGCGAAGTCCTACGCCGCTCAATCCGAAATTGGCGACGTGATGGTTGGTGGTACGGTTGGCGAGGTTGCCGAGTCCAAGAATCCTAACTTTCAGGTGGGTGATAAGGTGCTTGGCTATTTCGGTTGGCAGCAGTACGGCATCTCTAACGGGAAGGGCTTGCAGAAACTTCCCGCGGCCTCTGTCCCGCTATCTGCTTACCTTGGTGCGCTGGGGATGACTGGTATTACTGCCTGGGTTGGTTTAATCTCTATTGGGCAGCCAAAGCCGGGCGAAACGGTGGTCGTCTCGGCTGCTGCTGGCGCGGTTGGTAGTGTGGTGGGGCAGTTAGCGAAGCAGCATGGCTGTCGTGCTGTGGGCATCGCCGGTGGCAAGGCGAAGTGCGATTATGTGGTGAACGAGCTTGGCTTCGACGCCTGCGTAGATTATAAAGCTGGACACTTACGCGAAGATTTAGCGTCCGCAACGCCTGATGGCATCGATGTGTACTTTGAAAACGTGGGCGGTGAGATCCTTGAGACAGTAGCGACACGCCTGAACACGTTTGCCCGTATCCCGCTGTGTGGCATGGTTTCGCAATACAACGAAACCAATCCGCAAGGGTTTCGCCACTTTGGTGCGCTACTAACCAATCGTGCCAAGGCGCAAGGTTTTATTGTCAGTGACCACACAGACCTGTGGCCGCAAGCACAAAAAGAGCTTGGCGAACTGGCCGCATCCGGCAAGTTGAAGTATCGCGAAAGTGTCGCGCAGGGACTGGAAAACGCGCCCAGGGCCTTCATCGGCCTGCTGAAAGGCGAGAACTTTGGCAAACAACTGGTAAAGATTGCTTGATGCGCTTATAAAGAAGTACGGGCAGTAAGAACATGCACCATCATCAATGGTTTGCCCAAGCCATTGATGATGGTGTGTATGCGTCCCGGGACGCATACACACCTATCAATGCAATTCGTGCTAGTGGGCGGTCCAGCCGCAGTCGATGGTTTGTGCGCTGCCGGTGATGGTGTCGGCGGCATCGCTGCATAAAAATGCCGCGAACCGCGCAACTTCCTCGGGTTCCAGCAGGCGCTTGATGGCTCCCTCCGTGACCATGATCTTTTCTACCACTTCCGACTCTGGTATGCCATGAATGCGCGCCTGGTCGGCAATCTGCTTCTCCACCAGGGGAGTGCGGACGTAGGATGGGCAGATGGCGTTACAGGTGACGCCGTGCTCGGCCCCCTCTAGCGCGGTGACGCGCGTCAGCCCCAACAGACCGTGTTTGGCGCTGACGTACGCTGCTTTAAAGGGTGAGGCGCGTAGTGAATGCACGGAGGCGATATTGACGATACGCCCCCAGCCTCGCTCGTACATGCCGGCCAACACCGCCTGCGTGAGTAGGAATGGCGCGGTGAGCATAATGTCTAAGATGAGTCGCCAGCGGGCTTCAGGAAATTCTGTGATCGGCGCGACGTACTGGATACCGGCGTTGTTGACCAAAATATCGATGCGCTCCTCGGCTGCCAGCGTGTCTGTTATGAGCGTGTGGATATCCGCGCTTTTGGACATATCGGCGGCCTGAAAACGTGCGCCCGTCAGTTGCGATGCCGCAGCCTGGCCTCTTTCCACGTCGATGTCCGAAAGCGTGACACGCATGCCTTGCCGGGCGAAGTTCTGGGCGATTGCCAGGCCAATACCTGAGGCTGCTCCTGTGACAAGGGCTACTTTGCCATGAAGATCTTGCATAATTCTCTGTATGCTCCTTTGCTATAATATATCTTCCTCTATTTTACCCGATGGTATGCTTGATTTTACAGGCCCAGGGACCTACCTATGCTACCAGCATATTTTCTCACTTGTTTATTGAGGGAGAATGCTGCTATTGTGTCAGGTAGTGTAGTAGTGAAAAGCTTATTCATAAGGAAAGGGCGAGTCTGTATGCGTATTCTGTTGATTGGTGGCACCCGTTTTATTGGTCCCGCCGTTGCGCGTCAACTGCACGAACAGGGCCACACGGTCGCGATCTTTCACCGGGGACAGACCAGGGCACAACTGCCGCAAGGCGTGGCTGAGATTTTAGGCGAGCGATCTCAACTTGCTAACTATCGCGCCGACTTTGTGCGTTTTGCGCCTGCTGTGATCATTGATATGTTCCCCTTCGTCGAGCAAGATGCGATTTCTGTAATGAGCACCTTTAAGGGGATTGCGCAACGGGTCGTTGCGCTCAGCAGCGGGGATGTCTACCGCGCGTATGCTCGTGTGATTGGCACAGAGCCAGGTCCAGCCGATCCAGTCCCTTTGAGCGAAGATGCCCCTTTGCGTGAACGCTTGTATCCCTATCGTGGCGAGCGGCTACGCAGCCAGGATGATCCGACGCGCTGGATGGATGATTACGACAAAATTTTGATCGAGCGCGTGGTGATGAGCGATGCTGATTCGCCTGGTACTATATTGCGCCTGCCAGTGGTCTATGGTCCTGGCGATAATCAACATCGTTGCTTTACGTATTTGAAACGTATGGACGATCAGCGGCCCGCCATTCTCCTCAATGAAAGTCTGGCTCAATGGCGCTGGACGCGCAGCTACGTCGAAAATGTGGCGGCCGCGATAGTGCTTGCTGCCATAGATGAGCGTGCTCGTGGTCGCATCTACAACGTTGGGGAGGCCGATACCGTCACGATTGCCGAGTGGGTGCGGCAAATTGGTGCGGTTGCTGGCTGGCACGGTCATATCATTGCGGTTCCTGACGAGCGCCTGCCTGAGCATCTTTCGTTAAGGGTGGGGGCCAACCAGCATATCCTCGTGGATACCACGCGTATTCGTAGCGAACTTGGCTATAGTGAACCTGTACCGCTTGATGCAGCGCTTGAACGTACGGTTGCCTGGGAACGTGCGAATCCGCCCCAGGAGGTTGATGCTCAGCAATTCGATTATGCTACTGAAGATGCGGTGCTTGCTTCAATGGGTTAAACAAATAAGCTGTGTTGGTGACAAATGCATTGCTGCCAGCACGGCTCGTTCCACTAAGAAGTCCAGGAATTTTTGATGGCATTCATGTCTTATTCCACAACAACCATTTTTCCTCGACGAGGAGGGTATTTTATCTGTTACAATGAGCAGTTGCTTGATGATCTCCGTCAAGAAGTTCTCATTGATGGCTTGGAGGCGTATTATTCTTTCGAGCGTAAACCCCTGGGCTTGAGCCCCAGGGAGAGAAGCGAGTCCGTGGATGGCGGCGTGGGATGGAATACTCCCCTGCTTGACGCTCTAGAGCTTCTGTGCTCTCCTTTCAGCTGTTCTATTGATTGCACACAAACAACGCCAGCCTGTGTGGGCGTTTCACGGTCAATCGTTCCCGTGAGGAAAAGCAGGAACGGACCAACGTGTTGCGTGCCAGCCACTCCCTCAGGTCTTTTCCGTGCCCACCAGCCACCTGTTGTGGTTGCAACGAACACCGGGCGCGCACGAAGCCTTCAGGGGCCACCCTGAGAAGCCCCTGGCTTTCGCCGTGGGGAGTCGTCACATGTGGTGGGCGAGAAAACCACGAAGTCTTCAGCTTCGTGGATGAATAGCTTCTTTTCACCCTTGACTCTCAATGTCGTCTCGGCTGATTGTCTAACTTGCATTGCCGATGGTGCAACAAAAGTATCCATCACTCCAAAAAGGCCTTTTCTTCCAACTCCGCATCTTTTCAAACTTCGGGATGGGTTTCAAATCTACTTTGTTGCCAGCGCTAGTCATGAAAATCGCAGAGCCGGTGGATATCCGCCCTCTGATAAAGTAGTCCTGTCCCTGATAGCGTACCTTGCGCG
>DATAYF010000586.1:0-8085 GCA_036272735.1 Ktedonobacteraceae bacterium | reverse complement strand
CTAAGGGTTAGAGTTTGCGCACGGCAGATATAGAGATAGGTATCGTTGGTGTCGCGACACCAACGATACCTATCTCTATATCTGCCGTGCGCAAACTCTAACCCTTAGCTCTGAAAATTCTTGGCCTCTCCAAGCACGGTTCGCGCCTGGTTTTCGCCGCTACTGTGGCCGACCGTGTGGAACATTTCCACGGACTCTTGAGCATAGGCTTCAGCGTCAGCAAAGTTGCCGCCTTCGCGCGCGAGCCTCGCCAACTCGTACAGCGCCCAGGCTTCATCTTCCGGCTCATGCTGTTGACGATGGAGCACCAGACTCCTTTTGAGGCACGCTTCGGCTTCGCTATACTGACCCTGCAAACGCAACAGCACGCCCAGGCAACACTCCACGCGCCCTTCGCCTGTTGTATCACCCAGGTGCGAGGCGAACCAGCCAGCACGACGCAGCATCATCTGCACATCCAGCACATACCCGCGCCCCTCAAGCGCCCGTGAGGCCCGCACAGCGACACGAACAGCCTCTTGCAAATCCTCAGGCTCACCAGCGCTTTCTAAGTGCTCAAAAGCCATAAACCACTCATCAGGACCTGGCTGTGGCTGATTAGAGTAATACGCCGCGATCACCCGATGTACGCGATGGAGTTCCGGCATAGGCAGGTGAGCAAGCGCGAAATGACGAACTTGCGGATGAATTGTATAAATGCGTCCATCGAATTGCATAAATGAAGATTGCACCAATTCGTCACGCGCCGCACGCCAGTTGGTGACAAGTTCCGAGGGCATAGTCTCCTGGGCGGTACCAAGCGCAGAGAACATGCTCATATGGTTAGCCGGACGCATAAAACTGAGATCATGTCCACCCTCAAAACTCGGAACACCATTTCCAGGAGTAAAAGTATCGGGAGCAATTAACATCATAATCTGCTCCCGATTGAACGGCAGTTTGAATGTTGACAGGTAGGCAAGTAATTGACGCGCAAGTGGAGTTAAGCGCTGATACGCCATCTCTAACACGGCCAGAATACCAGCAAGCGGCATACTGCGCAATTCGTCGCGGATCTCTTCGAGCGAGCGCGTGGCAGCTTCGGGCATGTACACTTTGCCATCAATCGAGCGAGCCGTGCCAAAAATTAATTCAGCACCTAACGGGTAGCCATCCAACAACGTGCAGATTTCGCGCAAGATCGCCTGCTGCTCTGGCTCGTTCAGGTGAATTTGCTGATCTAACCCATTGGAAGAAGCCAGTTCGGAGAACAGGCGCAGCAGGTCGACATCGGCCATTTTACCGACATGATACTCGTACCAGCGGCAATGCAAGCCTCCGACGACCAGCATCGTTTCGGGATTCGCATGCGACGTCATCAGCACAATCACCTCTTGAGGAAGCGAGCAGAGAAAATGCAACCACATCTCCAACTCGGCGCGCTCTTTCACTGCTTCAAAACTATCGAGAAGGAGCAGACATGGAAGCTCACGGCTGGCAAGAGAGCGGAGCGTTCCCATAACCAGGCGTGCAAGCTCTAACACATCAGTAGGCATCGCCTTGATAGGAATGTGTAAATGCTGAACAATTTCGGATAACGCCTCGCGAAAAGATTTACCATCCTCAAGTGAGATACCGAGAATGCCACCCGGAAACTTCCCTCGATGACAACGCACCGTTTCAAAAGCCAGGGCACTTTTGCCGATACCAGGAGCACCAGTAAGCACGATATGGTGCGTGCCCGGACGCAATTTCACATGTTCCTGACTACCCGTAAGCTGCTCACCACCCGCTGCAGCGGTCAACAACTCATCGAGATCCTGTAGCTCCTGGGTACGACCGATAAAGCATGCGGGAACGCCCAGGTAAGAGAGCGGATGCTCATGCTCTTCGGCAGACTCTTCCCCGGCAATAAGCGGGACCGGGTTCTCTGAACCTTCGGAGACATGACGGTACAATACCGGCACGAACCAACTTTTCTGTTGCATAGGGAGCAGCGCCTGGCGAGCACGCGAAAGTGCTTCCTCCAATGTCCGACCATCTGCCAGAGCTTCATAGAAATGAAAGACAAAGGTTGGACTTAAATCGTCCTGCATGGAAAACGGCATCGCCACAACCGCTGGCACCTGGGCCGTTACTAGCGCAGTCGCCAACGTAGCATCCACAGCCGAACGACGACGATGCGCATGCGATTTATCTTCATTGACGACAGCGGTTTCGCAAGCCGAGAAGACAGCCAGCCGCAGATCACTACTTAAAAAAAGCTCGCGCAACGATTGGGTATCGATAAAACGATTGCGACCTTCATCATCACAAAAGCACAGGTACGTCTGGGGAGTGACGCGAGCTAGCGTGGTATTGCAATTGAGGCATTTGCGCGTATCGGGCCCATTCACCGTCTCACATTCATCGTTGGGGCACAAGCGCCCAAAGGCTCCATGGCCATCAAAATGCACAACATAGCAAGGAATGGTGGTATCGGTTTCGCGGAACATGCTCGTGCCACCATAGGAGCTAAAATAGCGCACCAGTTGATCAAAAGTGGGAGGCTCTAAACGGTCCAGGAAGACGTGTCCAGCATCAATCAAAGGAGCAACAGCTTGCTCAAGGGCCTGGTAACTTCGTTCAATCTCCAGAGGTGCACAATCACTAGGAGACGCGCCGATGTAAAGGACACGCATGGGGGGATGCACCGGTAATTCACACCCGCCAGGGAGATCAGGTCGCAGTAGAGCACGGCTAAGCGTAAAAATACCCGAAACCAGCAGAAAGTAATCACCGTTATGCAGGAGTTCCCAGGGATAGCGTACAAACTCATCGCATTCCGGCGCGAAGCCGAAGGTGAGAGCAACCGTACCACGACGCTTCAATGTACGCTGAATGACACCACGTAGCACAGTACGCACGGATACGTCGCACACGCTAGCATCAGGATTGCCTTCTCCACACAAAGCAGCAAAGAGACGTTGCCCCACTTCGCGTAATTCTTGATCGTTACTATCCAGACTATTCAACTTTTTCAGAAGAAGATTGACTTGTTTGGTGGTATATGGAGGAACGAAATTGCCCGTAACGGTGCGTCCAGACCAGCTCTCTTTGACCTGTAACTCAAAGGTACCGGCACCTTGCCTCCGAAAAAGTAAGTTCAGTGTCTCTCCCATGCGCTTAACAACTCTCTTATCCTGAGGTTTTTGCGGCGTTACCTATTTTTATAAACAGCTCAAACAGCTTCAAGAACACGCCGATTTCTAGTATAACACACATGCGCTTGTACTTTCGACGCTTATAAAGATACAAAGAGACAGGACTGAGATTTATGCAGCTTGCACAAATCTCAGTCCTGTCTCTTTGTATCTTTACAGGCTTATTCGCCCCAATATAATTCGGTTTTGCCGAAGCGCACAAGGTCACCAACCTGCACACCGGCATTCTCTAAAGCTTTGGTTACACCCATTTTTTCAAGCGTGGTCTGCAAACGATCCATGCTCTCTTCGCTCTCTTGATTGGTCATACCCACCGTGCGTTCAACACGTCTTCCACGCACGATAAAAGCGTCGTCTTCCTTCGAGACCGTAAAGGCATCATCAGGAACCGGGCGCAACACCGGACCTTGCATGTCCGCCAGCGGTTGAGCAGCCACGCGCTCGATTTCTTCTTGTTGGATTTCACGCAGCCGTTGCGCGGCGTGTTGCATCAGTTCAGCGGTACCCTGCTGAGCAGCAGCAGAAATGGCAAAGACCGTATACCCCTCGGCTTCCGCGTGCTCTTTGACGGCTTCCCAGCGTTCTTGCGCCTCTGGTAAATCGATTTTGTTGAACACGACGATCTGCGGCCGTTCGCCAAGATGCGTATCGTACTCGCGCAACTCGTCGTTAATCGTCAAAAAATCCTGCCAGGGATCACGATCAAGCGAGGAGCCATCAAGGATGTGAATGAGCAGGCGCGTACGTTGAATATGGCGCAAAAACTCGTGTCCCAGACCAACGCCCTGTGCCGCCCCTTCAATCAGCCCAGGGATATCGGCCAGCACAAAGCTATAACCATCACCACGACGCGGCTGGCCCACCTCAACGACGCCCAGGTTGGGAGCCAGGGTGGTAAAGGGATAATCGGCAATCTTGGGACGCGCGGCACTGACCACGGAAAGCAGGGTCGATTTCCCAGCGTTCGGATAACCCACCAGGCCAACATCGGCGATCATGCGCAGTTCGAGCGTGACCCAACGCTCTTCTCCCGGCTCGCCGTTTTGCGACTCTTTCGGAGCCTGCTTTACGGAGGTAGCGAAATGGACATTGCCAAGTCCACCACGACCACCACGCGCCACCATCATACGTTGACCATCATCAACAAGGTCAACGATCAGCTCGTGCGTATCGGCATCGCGAATGATGGTCCCGCAAGGCACGCGTAGCACGATATCCTCGCCTTTGGCCCCGTGCATCTTTTGACGCGCACCAGCCTGGCCGGGTTCAGCCTTAAACTGTTGCCGGTAGCGGTAATCAACCAGGGTATTCAAATCGTGGGTAGCTTCCACGTAGACGCTGCCACCGCGGCCTCCATCGCCACCATCAGGCCCCCCAAAAGGCGCAAACTTTTCACGGCGAAAGTGTAAGGAGCCATTACCTCCATTACCCGCCTTCACGAAAACTCTTGTATGGTCGTATAACATGATTTATAATCCAACTAGGAATCACCCGCGAAAATCTGGAACATTGTAGCGAAGAGCAGTATACCATATTCCGCCATAAAGGACGACCCCCGCAAGGAAACGACCTCCGTAAAGGAGGTCGTTTCCTTGCGGGGGTCCAATGGATCAAGACCCACCAGAAGAGGCTGACACGTTCCAATCGCCATAGCCGCCAGCATTATAGTCGCACTGGTTATTGCCACGATAGCTGCAATATGTACCACTAATACTGTCGTTAGACGAAATACGACCCTTAAAGAGTAGGGGTAAATGACCGTATAGTCCCGGAACCGTAAATTGGATGCCCTTATTTGTGGAAACCATGCCAGTAAGCGGCCCATCCCCTTGCAGGCCATTGCTGAGCGCTAAGGTGCCATGGATATTGGCTCCATTCCGCTGCATCTCGGACAGCGTCATTGTTCCATTGGTAGGAGGGGTCGTTAACATGTCAATTATTGTGCCAGTATACACGCTTGCTACCGCTGGATACGCGACTGGAGCAGATGAAGGTGTAGGAGATGGGACCGTTGTGGACTGGGCGACAGGTTTCCTCGTAGAAGCAGCCGTAGGATGTACTATAGGATTGGAGCCACGCACAGCCGTCCTGTGAGCACCAACTGATGTGGCCACGCGACCTCCAGGCTGATGAAATAACACTGGAAAGAGACCGCTACTGAACGCCACACCGCCAAGCAACGCGACTAAAGCAACCGCGATCAACACTGGCAGCCATACGCGGCGTTTGCGCTCGCGTGGCTGCGTGGTTCTTACGTCGAGTGGGATATTTTCAACGTGAGGCGGATCAGAAGAAATATGGTGGTCAGGCGGCACAGCAGACAACGCGGGCGCTGCTACAACTGGCTCTTTTGTAGACACATCAGGCGCAGCTTCAGCGGGCACCGCTGCCGCCATTGGCACTTCAGGAGACCTATCCTCGATTGGTGCTACAGACACCATTGGCACTTCGGGAGACTCATCTTCATCAGACGTGGCGCAAAGCGCTTGCCAAAACGCTTCGACGGTGGCAAAACGTTCGCTGCTGGTAATAGCCATAGCCCGCACAATTGCCGCGCTAATATGTTGGGGAACCTCAGGAACAAGCTCAGACACTGGAATAAGCGGATCAGGATGATTGCTTCCCAAACGAGTCATACGATAGAACGCATCGGCGGGCACCTGCCCGGTCAACAATGCATAGATGGTGGCAGCCAGGCCATAGATATCGGTCTGTGGATTCGTGCCATGCGCATACTGCTCAGGCGCTCCATAACCAGGGGAACAGCGGCGAATGGCGGTGGTCGTCGCTTCAATATCATATTCTTTGGCAATGCCAAAATCAACCAGCACGGTATCATTGTTATGTTCGGAGATGATAATGTTCGAGGGTTTGATATCGCGGTGTACAATAGGCACCTTTTGCTGGTGAAGATAGCGCACAGCACTCACAACCGGTCCTATGATGCGCACGATCTCAGGAAGCGCATACCGTTTGTCAGGTTGATGCTGGCGCGCCACCTCTAAGTTGGGACCTTCAACGTAGTCCATCAACATATAGACGCGACCATTTTGCTCACCCTCGAACGTGCGATAGACATGCGGTAACGATGGATGGTCGAGCCTGGCAAGCAGATTCCCCTCAAAGGCAAAATGCTGCCGTTCCTTCATATTGGGATCAAGGATTTCTTTGACCGCAAAGAGATTACCCTGTACGCGCCGATCACGTACAAGGTATACAGCGCCAAATCCACCCTTCCCTAGCAAGTGTTCGACAATATAACGGCCTTGAAGGATCGTCCCAACTGGCAATATTGTAGGTGTAATTTGCAACCTTGCACCTCACCAACAGATAATAACGTAGACAAAAACAAGATTAGTACGGGTATGAATAAATGTAGCCAAAGACAGGCAGAGCATAGTATACACACGTAGCACGATACTCATGCATAGATAGTTTCATATGGACATGAAAGAAGCTAGAAAATACCAGGCGTGCCCTTTTATGATTGTGTACAATATGGCGCATATACCATCTACACCTTTACGCCTCTACACCTTTCATAGATCAGCCTATAGAGCGCTTTTAGCCCCTTTTTTAGATCTACGCCTTTTATCTACACCTTCTACACCCTTGATAATGATTGTCGTGTACAGTTAGATAGAGGCAAAAAATGAGGATAGGAAGCAGATACACTTCCTATCCTCATCAATGATGTATTCTTGATGGCGCGATTAGTAGACGAGGGCTGAACGCACCTGCTCCACCAGGGCGTCAAGCAACGTCCTGAGTTGCTGCTCGGCCCTTGCATCGAACTGCGCACGACCAGAATTGAGGTACACTTCTGGGGCCTCGACAATGGCTGCTCTGGACTGTGAGAGCAAGACACGCAATTGCGTCAACTGCTCTTCAGCACTATCCTGGCGGCCAACGCCCATCATCGCCGTCGGTTTGCCAGCCAATACCGAGGTCTCGCCAGAACGAACCGTCCAGGCGAGAGCATTTCTCAGCGCGTGGGGCAGCAGACCATGATATTCAGGAGTGGCAATGAGCACAGCATCGGCCTGAGCAACCTTCTGCTGGAAGTTGCGCACGGCCTCGGTTTCGATAGCGCTCGCGCTAAACACCGGCAGATCTTCCAGAGATAGGATTTCTAGTTCGACATCTTGCGGAAGCAAGGACTGAAGAGCACGAAGGGCAGCAGTATTGTACGACTGCTCGCGCAGACAACCCGAAAAAGCAACGATATGCATGCTAGACGACACGTAATTCTCCTCTTAAAAATCGATAAGACAACAGAACTCCGCAGTATCGCGGTACAATTATAGATTACAGTACAAAAAAAGAAAAATGGCAGCAAATGCACCATTTTTCAGCGATCCTTGTTATACCAAACGATACCTTGCCTGTAGCATCTCGTCGTGACTGCTTGCGCTCGTTATACAGAGGCGAATGTCATCTTATGTCGAGAGGGGAAGTTGTGTATTCAGTTGGTAGCCAGGAGGCGCGAGAAACAAGGTCAGGTGTGCACAAATGATGCCACACGTACGCAAATGGACTCATTCGTTATTACTCCAAACAAGATTATACCACTCCAATGAGAAAAATACCAACACTTGACCTTTCTGTCAGGGTTTTTTTGTATTGATCTATCGCGGGTAAAACCTTGAAAACAGGAGCGAAATACGATACGATTAAAAGTAACTTCGTTGTCCTCAAATGATTGCTATACCTGCCCAGGAGCAAACGAAGGGGGTGTAATGAACCGAGAACAGAGGCAAGTCCACAACGAATGCTCCCAGAATAGCTTAGACAAACATCTTTCTCCTACCAATCAAGAAAAGGGATCTTTTGGGGGAATGTTAACCCTTGTTACAGTGGTAGGCATGCCAGGGACCGGAAAAAGCACACTAGCAATTGCTCT
>DATAYF010000585.1:0-15511 GCA_036272735.1 Ktedonobacteraceae bacterium | reverse complement strand
CGGGTAGAATGTAATAACCTGGGTGTGTGGATAAGCAAGATGCGGCCGCATCTTGCTTATCCACACACCCAGGTTATTATTATAACCAACCCTGTCGTGTTGCTACGACGGCTGCCTGTGTGCGATCTCGTACGCGCATCTTCTGGATGATGTGATGGATGTGCGATTTTACGGTGTCCTGACTGATAGATAGTCGTTCAGCAATGGCACGATTGGTCATCCCCTCGATCAGCAGGCGTAGAATGTCGCGCTCGCGATTGGTGAGTGTTGCCACCGCACCCTGTAGTGGAAAGTGCGCCTTGACCAGAGTGCCGCTGTCTGGCGAACTGTGCAGTTCCCAATAGCCGCCAACCTCGTGTACACGCTCTTTCATGGCACGCAAACCCATGTGCTGCTCGCTTGATGTCTGTTCTTCTTGCACTTCTTGCATGCCAATACCATCATCCTGCACCTCGATGATCAGCAAGCCACTAAAAATATACAGGCGCAAAATGATATGGGTCGCGTGTGCGTGCTTATATACGTTGTTGCACGCCTCTTGAATAAGTCGAAAAATGGGTGTTTCCAGCCGTGCTGGGAGCTGTCCTAGCGCGTGCACGTCGCTGATGATGCGTACCTCTGGGTAGCTACTTTTGTACTCCGCCAGCAGGGCGTTCAGGGCGTCGGTAAAGGTGTGGTTTTCAAGTTCTAACGGGCGCAACGAGGCCACGCATTGACGAAGTTTGTACAGGCTATCCTCGACCTGGCTATACGCTCGCTGGACCTCGCAACGCACCTGGGTACACTGCTGGTTTTCGAGCAGGCGTTGGATCAATTCGAGTTTGTGCAGGGCGTGGGCGATGTGCTGGGCGACGCCATCGTGAATATCGCGCGCGATGCGGTTGCGTTCACGGTCGAGCAGTGCTTTGTACTCGGCCTGTTGGGTGTCGTAGTTGTGCAGCAGGAGCGCCGCGACGTTGCCCATGTAGGTCAGTAAGGTGATGTGTGTGGCTGGTTGCTCGGTATTGGGCAGTAAGGGCAGGGCCAGCGCACCCAGCAGCGTACAATTGCAACTCAGGGTGATCAACGCCACCCGTTGACCAACGATGAACAGATCAACATAATTTTGTCCTGGTCCGCGCAAAGCGAGCCGTTGCAGTTCTGTGCTGTCCAGGGCATCGAGTAGTGCTTGCTCAGGCAGTTGCTGGCCTTGTGCAGCTACGATGTGGAATTGTTGCTGGTCTGGATCGTGGCGCAGCAGGCAGGCTCCAGGAGCATCGATAACATTAGCCATGTGCGTCAGAATGTGCTGGTATAGCTCTTGCTGGCTAAGCCTGCTGCTGATGGCGAGTGTCAACTCGTAGAGAGTGGCGAGGGCATCCATCGGTGTCGGCGTCACGAACCAGGGGTCCGTTGGTTGGCGTGGGTGCGTACTTGTGGTTGGAGTTGCCTCCACATTGGTATCCGGCGCAGGTGCTTCTGCTGGATTGCTGCTATACAGATAGTTACTGAGGAGGATGGTGCAAATACGTATGGTATCGTTTTGCTCTATTTCGTAGGGTCGTTGCGCTTGCTGAGGATCATCTGTGCCTGTGAAGCTTAATACCAGCACGCCCTGGGCCTCCTCTGTCCGCTGGTTGGTGTGTATGGCGCTGAGTAGCAGGGGGCCAGTGGCGTCGGTCCACAAGCGTTCTGTGGGGAGGATGCGCGAGTCTGCGTGAGGGTGGGGGATATGCAGAAAGCCCTGCGCCGCCAGTGCCGCGCCAAAGAGGCCGGTGGTATTGATATACTTGCTGTTACGTTGCCTATGGTAGGGACCTCCGCGTGGACGGTCCCCACGAGGGGAACGATCCCCGCGAGGGGGGGCGCTACCATACACGTCGAAGCCGCGTCCTTCGTCTATGGTAGGGGCCTCCTTTGTGGTGGTCGTCCCCTTGTGAGGATCGTCCTCCGTATATGGTAGCGACCCCCCTCGCGGGGGTCGTAAGTCTTGTGGAGGTGGTTGCGGTGCACGGTGGCCGCTGTACGCTTGCAACTCTAGAAGGTGGTTTGCCTGGTTGAGCGTAAATAGGGCTGCCAGTTGTGCTCCGCTGCTCTTGCGAATGTAGCGGAGCAAGAGGTTGCGGGCGCTCGCCGGGTCCTGCTCGTTTTGTAAATGTGCAACCAGTTGCAATAGTTGGTCCGGCTTGATCATACAAAACTCCCCGAGGTGCTATCATCGTTCTGTTTTCATCATACCGGGTGCTTGAAAAAAGGCATATTGATGAGTATACATGTGCCCGGGACACATGTATACTCATCAATATAGTTGTATGAAGAAGGGGTGATGGTCACTGGCGACCATCACCCCTTCTTCCAGAAGCTCCCTATTTACTCACATACCAGTCGGTGCTGGTAATGCCGGGGTAGTGCACGGTTTTCTCCACCACACCGGGCGGGATGGTAAAGGCGCGTATGGGACGCCCCTTTTCGATGAGGTTCATGGTGTCGTGCCAGGCCGGACCAGCACCATCGACACCGATAATGTTGATCATCGGTGTGTTGTTGTTGTTGCCGACCCACACCCCAACCACGTAGTCGCTCGTGTAGCCAATCGTCCAGTTGTCGCGGAAATCGTTGGACGTACCGGTTTTTGCGGCAGAAGGGCGGATAGGACCGGGATTGCCGGCGTAGCATTGCGATTGGGTGTTGCTGAATAGGTCCAGTTGGCTACATTTGCCGAACTCGGTGCTACGCGCGACATTGTCGCTGAGCACATTGGTCATGAGGTACGAAACCTGCTTGCTCAACACGCGCTGGCCGACCGTCGGAGCCTGGAAAATGGTGCGCCCCAGCGCATCTTTCGCGGTTTCGATGGCATGTGGTGGAACGCGTACGCCACCGGTGGCGAAGACGCCGTAAGCCGAGGTCATATTCACCAGGTGTACGCTAAGCGAACCCAGCACCATCGTATAGTTGGGGATGCCCTGGTAGGGTCCCAGGCCCATCTTCTCGGCGGTCTTGAGAGAATTATCGACGCCGACCTTCATCAAAAGTTTGACGGCCGGGATGTTATACGAATTCGCCAGCGCCGTGCGATACGTAATCAGGCCGTGATAGCTCATGTCGTAGTTTGTCGGCGTAAAGGAAGGCAGGCCGCAACACATCTGCACGGTCAGGGGTCCATCGAGCACAGGCGTTCCGGGGCTGATGCCTTCCTGGAAGGCGGTGGCATAGATGAAGGGTTTGAAGGATGAACCTGGCTGGCGGAACCCATCGGCGGCCACGTCGAAGGAGCCATCGACGGGGCTGTTCGGGTCGGTATTGCCCACCATGGTGCGAATCGCGCCGGTATGGGGATCGATAACGACCGCCGCGCCGTTGGTCATGTTGTGGGCCAGCGCCAGTGTGGCAACGTTTTTCTGGACGATAGTAAGGATCTTGTTCTGCCAATCCCGGTTGAGCGTCGTCGAGACGGCCAGCCCCGAACGCGATAGGTCAACCACCTTCACGTGTAGGTCGTTTGCCAGTTCATTGAGCGCGTAGTTGTCGAAGTTGGCCGCCACTGTGGGTGGCAGGTGCCCGCGCTTAAAGAAATGGGGCTCTTGAATCTCCATGGTCGCGTGAACAAGTTCGTCGTGGCTGATGTATTTTTGCACGTACATCCGGTGCAGTACTTCCTGAGTACGTGCCGCTGCCGCTTTAGGGTGCAATAATGGATCATAGGCCGAAGGCGAACTAGGGATAGCGGCTAGCGTCGCGGCCTGTGCGACATCCAATTGAGCTGCGGCAGGCTCGTTAGGCTTATCTGTGAGACCAAAATATGCGCCTGTGGCCGCCTCAGCACCATACGACTGTTGCCCGTAGAAGACCGTGTTGAGGTACATGTTGAGGATCTGCTGCTTGCTATACTTGCGCGTAATAGAGGGTGCTAGGATAATCTCTTGCAATTTACGTATGGCCGTCACCTGGCTACCAACGATACTGTTCTTGATCAACTGTTGTGTGATGGTACTGCCACCGCCGACGACGTGGCCGCGTGTTAAGTCATCGAGGGCCGCGCGTGCGATACCAGTGATATCGTAACCCTGATTCTGCCAGAAGCTTTGATCTTCAATGGCAATCTCAGCATGTTGGAGATTGGGTGAAATCTTGTTCAATGGCAGTGAGGTCTGCCTACCCTGATCGAGCATCTGATAAATCAGATGTCCACTAGAGTCGTACATCTTCAAATTGTCTTGTGGAATGATATCCTCTAGCGTTGTGACCTGAGAACCGTAAAGCTGTTGCGTCGCGTTCGCGATACCTATCAGCGTGACCGCTATGCTGGTAAACACAAACAGGCAGATCAGCATGACCATACCGATAGGGATCAGCACCCATTTGGTGCTCTTGCGTTCGACTTCCGCGTAGTGCAAGCTGCTCACACGCAAGCTTTTGCGCTTAAAGTGGCGCTTGAGACGCCAGCCAGCCGGATGCTCCAGCACGCGTGGTGCCTTGTACCACTCACCTATGCGTGGTCTTTCGGCGACATCGTTCAGGCGTTGGGCGGCGGCGGCACGACTGTTGGCGGGCAACCTGGCCGGTATCGTGACCTTGCTGCTCCCGGTCATTGTGCCAGACAGGTTCCCATCGGTGTCTACCTCAGGGCTTACTACCTTGTCAGTGTCTACACCTGGCTTTCCATGATTGTTGATTGCCTGCCTTTTATCTTCAAGCACGCCTGGCGACGATGACGTGCTATGGTTTTTGGCGTCGAGTGGCTTCTCAGGCGAACTCTCTTCGTATTGCATGGCGACCTTCTTTCTGCTCTATCCGCGCGTCCCATGTGAGCCTCTTAGGTAGGTGACACGCACGTATTATTGCGGAAGACAGTATATTTATGCGTATTTTTGATGATGATAAAAAAGAGAAATACGAAGAATACTTTAAAATCTGTATTCAGTGTTTTTTATCGGCCCATTAGCAAATTTCTACACCCTATTCAGGCTTTGAAGAGATGAATTGCATAGAAAAGCAGTTAAAATTATTCCTGCCCTATTTCCATCTTCTCTATTATTGTAACGGGATAACATAAAAACAGTCACCGAAAAATGTGAAGTACTATGATGGTTGGGGATGGTGGGCAATGGTAGTTACAGGCCATCATCGCCCACCATCCCCAACCATCATTCGACTCCTACGTATATTTCACAACAGAACAAAAATGCTGATTACTGTTTTTTATTGATTGCACATGCAGGGAGATTTTGCTCATGATATGTCCTTACTGTCGTAATCCGGTCGCTGACGGAGTCAAATTTTGTGGGAGCTGCGGTAGGCCGTTACAGGCGGCCCAGACGCCACCCCAGGGGAGCTATGGCGCGCCACCACCGCGCAGCAACTATGGGACGCCGCCATCGGGTGGCGAATATGTGCCGCCCAACCAGTATGAGTCCTATGAGAGCAGTGCGTTCGGGAACGCGGTTCCCAAAGCTGAACTACACAACCCCAAAGGCCCGTTGCGCATCGCGGATATGACGGTCAACATTGATGGTGAGCTTGTACCGGTCGTGGATATTATGCTGGGGAACCAGATGCCCATCTATTTTGAGCACCATATCCTTCTATGGAAGCATCCAGGGGTGCAGATTGGCTTCAGGTCGATGCAAGGGGCGGCCAGGCGTCTCTTTGCTGGATTGCAGATCTTCATTAGCGAGGCTGTTGGTCCGGGCAACATTGCGTTTTCGCGCGACTCTGTCGGGCAGATTGTCGCGCTACGTTTGCAACCGGGGCAGATGGTCGAGGTACGTGAGCACCAGTTTTTGGTAGCCACAGGCAACGTAGACTACAACTTTACCTACATGCAAGGGGCTGCGAACATGCTCTTTAGCCGCACAGGTCTGTTTATCGACCAGTTTACGGCGCAGGGCAGCGAAGGTCTGTTGCTGCTACATGGGTATGGGAACGTCTTCGAGAAGATGCTGGCTCCGGGCGAGGTGCTCGATATCGAGCCAGGGGCCTGGCTGTGGAAAGATCCCTCGGTCCAGATGTCGGTGACCACGGTCGCGGGCTCGCAACGTGGTGGTGGCATTCTGGGCGCGATTGGCGGCTTTATGGCCGGGGCCTCGATCATCCTGAATCGCTTTGTGGGGCCGGGGCGAGTAGGTATTCAATCGATGACGTATTATCCGCCCGCAGCCGAGGGCGCGCAGCAAGCGGGTGGGCAAAATAACTTCAACGTGGGTGGTATGGGAGCATTGGGGAATCTGTTCAGCTAAGGGGGCCAGGACAACCCGCCGGAGAACGGCCCCTGCGAGGGGGTCGTCCTCGGCGTCAGATGTTACGCGGTTGGATGCTGATCGTTTTTTCCTTTATTGATGCGTAGAATTTTGAGCATGTACTGCTCTGAATTCAAGTAATAGGGGTTGCGCTTGATGTATTTGCCAACGACGGAGATTGGGTGCAGTTTGAGCATCTCAACCACCAGCGTATGGACCAACTTACTGTGGTCGTAGTGCATCAGCGCAATGATGGGCGCGTTTTGGAAGGTAAAAACAGCATCAGAAGCGGCTTCGTATTTCAGAACTTGCTCAGGAGTGGCAAGATCTTTTGCCAGCCAGGTCATATCTATTGAGATACGAACCGCTTTCCACCCTTCCCGCAACGCCTGGGCGATAAACGTCTGGTGAGAAGACAGCAAAAAGTACGGGTCGAAGCGCTTGCCATTGGCGAGAAAGGGCTCGCGCTCTTCGTAGAGCACAAGCTGCCCCGACTCAATCAAGGCATCGACATCGACCTGCAACTTTTGCAACTCTTCCCGCAACTCACTGACCTGTGCGGGCGCGGCAGCAAAGAGACATTTCTCAGAAAGAGAAAGCCCGACGCGCAGCAAGTGAGCGGTAACGCCAGGAATTTCTGTCACCTTGCTGTAGAGTTGACAAATATGTGAACCAGGGGGAATGCGTTCTGTTTTACCTTCAACGCTAAGATCCATACCTACCTCCATTGGTACTGCTGGTCTGCTTGCTCCGCTGAACAAGCAGAGCAGTGCGGTTAATCATAAAAACCGCAAACCAGGCCAGGAAACCAAAAATGACAATGCCAAGGAGCAACGTGAGCAGGAATAAGACAAGCAGCATCTGCCACGGCAACGGCCCTTTGACCGCGATAATTACAGGCAGCATAGCAAGCGCTAAGATCAATGGGAAGAAACTGGTCCAGGCGATGATCACGCGCCATGTCTGTTGTTGCGAAAGTGGCTCTTCTCCATTGTAGGGAAAGAGCAGACGGCGCATAACTTTATAACGTGGCTGAGTCTGCTGCATGATGCTACTTCAATCCTTCCCGGCGATACTGCTTCGACCAGCGCTGTAGCATGTCGTCGGCCTGGTACAAAATATGGACTTCGTTTTGATAGGTCAGGCGGCGGCACGCTTCTTGTAACGGAAACCATTCGACACAATCATATTCGTGATCGTGCAAAGTGGTGTCGCCACCGACGGCTTCCAAAAGGAAGTGGCGAACCTGCTTATAGTAGCGAATCTGGTGGCGTACGAACGAATACGAGACGCATCCCACGTAGCCGATCAGTTGCACGAGCAGGCCAGTTTCTTCTTGCGCTTCCCGTACGGCTACCTGCTCAATTGTTTCGCCCGGCTCTGGTGTGCCCTTGGGCAACGCCCAGAGACCAACATGGCTTCGTCCGACCAATGCCACTTCCATTGATACCACGTGATCAGCGCTGCTAGCATTCTGGCGCAGGAAAAAGGTATCGGCAGCAGAGGGAGCAGGGCGAAAAACGACGCCACCCGCCGAATACGCTCGCAAAGTTTGATATCGCTCCATGTTGTGTGCTGCCCCTCTCTATTTCAACCAAAAATGCGGCGCGAGTATCCCTGCTTGATACCTCAGCATGTTGAGAAAGAGTGTAATAGAAAGCGCCCATATCCCGGCACAACACTCACCTCCCATCAACAGCGGGCGCGTTGCATCGTATCTCTTCTACAAGTTAGTTATACTATACAACATTTTGCCGTGCGCTGCACCAATGTGTATTGCCTGTGGGTAAAACGCGCAAATAGTACAAACTATCTATACGGCAAGAACAGTACTTGCGAAAAGAATTAACAGTGAGTATAACGAATGGGCCAGATTGTGTCAAGATAAGCTGCGCCGTATTGCCTCCAGATTTTTAATCGGTGTGCGTGGCGAGATGGAGCAACCGGGAGCCAGGAGCAAGTGCAGATCGGAGGTCTGTTCACGCGCTTGCCCCACCTCGTCCTGTACCTGTTGTGCGGATCCTTCCAGCAATGTTTTGCCGCTCACTCCGCCTATCACCGCTTTGCCCGAACGTCGCTTCCCCTCGCGCAGGCTGGGGTTGCCTTCAGCCAGCGCGTCCCAACTCAGGGCCTGCACCGGGTACGCGGCGAGTTGATCGAAATAGATGTTTGCACCGCAGTTATGCAGGATCGTCAATTTGCTGCGGCTCTTGATAGCGTCGAGAAATTCCAGGTCGTATTGCTCACCGAACTCGCGATACTGGTCGGCGGTCAGCACGCCAGATTGCGCCCAGCCGGTGGTGGCGTAAAAAATGCCGCTTGCACCATATTCAAGCGAGGCAATCGCAAACTGAATAAAGGTTTCGGTGATGATGCGCAACGCGGTATGCAGCGCTTTGCGGTCCTCGCGAATGCTTTGCAGCATGGGTTCTCTGCCACCAACGAGATACTGCGCGATGCCCAGGGGGCAGAAAATGGTTTGTAAAAAGTAGGCATCGTATCCGATCATGTGATTGAGCAGTTGCAAGGCGTGTAATTGCTCACCGAGCACGCCGTGATCAGGCTCTAGCACGCGTAGGCGCTTCCAATCGCCGGTACCGCGCACGGGCGATCCTTCAAAAACAGGTTCCGTATACTTGTCGTTGGCGGGTCGATATTTCGCCTTCCAGTCCTCCACATGGTAGCTTGCTCGTGGATTGACCTTCATATAGTCCCAATCATAGTTCGTGAAGTTTTCGACCATCGCTTCGACAAACGATTGTACATTCCATTCACGCGCAAAATCATGGCCCCACATGCTGGCAGGCACACGATCAACAGGCTCACCGCGCAGCGCGGCATCAACACGTTCCTTCTTGTTCATTTGCTTAACAATCCTCTCGCTAGCGAGGTTTTTCTTTGAAATAGCACGCAAAGGGTACCCCCTAACCATTTGACATAAGATTACTAATACAACATTTCTAGACAGCAGGTGATTACTGATTATTGAGTTCCGTGAAGCGATATCCGACGCCGCGTTCCGTCAAAATGTAGCGTGGATGAGCGGGATCGCGCTCAAGCTTCTGGCGCAGGTAGGTAATGTACAGGCGGAGATAATGCGCCTCGTCACGGTACTCGCGCCCCCACACCTTCGAGAGCAGCGTTTCGTGCGTCAGCAAGCGACCGGCATTGCTTACGAGATGATATAGCAAGCGATATTCGGTTGGGCGCAACGTCACCTTCTCGCCACGTACTGTCACCTCACGGCGCGAAAAGTCAATTTGCAGGTCGGAATCGACGACAATCTCGGTTTTACGCGAGGGGGCGGGCATCAGTGAACGGCGCAGCAGTGCCCGGATGCGCGAGAGCAGTTCGCGCGGGCTAAAGGGCTTGGCGAGGTAATCGTCAGCGCCCAGGTCCAGGCCGTGAATGCGATCCTGCTCGCTCTGGCGTACCGTGAGCATGATTACGGGTACCGTCGAGACCTCGCGTATAGCCTGGAGGGTTTCGAAGCCATCCATTTCTGGCATCATGACATCGAGCACCACGAGATCAGGCAGGTTTTCGCGCAATTGCGCCAGCGCCTCGATGCCGTTGCTGGCTTCCAGCACGTGATACTGCTCAAGTTCCAGGTTTATACGTACCAGATCACGAATGCGCGGCTCGTCATCCACGAGCAGAATAGTCATATCTCGCTGGTCGAATGCTTCCTCTTTCATCAAAACACCACCATTGGTAATTGTGCTTGCTCCTCACGTGGCAGGCTAAATGAAAATGTCGAGCCCTGGCGCAAAGTGCTCTCCACCCAGATACGTCCACCATGCGCCTCGACGATGGCCCGGCAGATATATAGGCCCAGACCGGCTCCCGGTGTGGCCTGTGCCAGTGGCTCACCCACGCGATGAAAGCGTTCGAAAATGTGCTCCTGTTCGCGCAGAGAAATACCCATGCCGCTATCGCTGACGCTCACGATGACCTCGGTACTGGTGGCGTTGCAGGCGATTTCCACGCAACGCTGGTGCGGCGAGTATTTCAGCGCATTTTCTATTAAGTTCTGTAGGACTTCCTCGATGCGTTCGCGATCCGCCATCACCGTGGGCAGATCGGGGGAAAGTTTGAGCGCAAACGAAGCCTCCGGATTTTTTACGCGAAAACGGCGTACCATGCCGTGAATGACCGGTCCGAGATCGAGCGAAGTTACATCCATTTGTAGGCCGCCTGCCTGAATGCGCGAGGCATACAGCAGGTTTCCCACCAGCTTATTGAGCCGGTCAGCCTCCTCCTCCATCGCCGTCAGACGCGGATGCAGCGTCTTGCTATCGAACGAAGCGTCTGGGCGCGTCAGGGTGGACGCGTAGCCCTTGATGATGGCGATGGGCGTTTGTAGCTCATGCGAGATGACGGATATGAATGTCGAGCGTTGCTCCTCTTGTTGGCGTTCGCGCGTCACGTCGCGTACGTTGAGGATACCATTCATCGGTTCGCCGCGAGCAGAGCGCACGCAGGACGCGGTGACCAGCACCAGAAAGCGCTGTCCGTCGCGGGCCGAGATCATCATTTCGCGTTGCGTTACCTGTTGTCCGGCAAATGCCTGAAGGATCGGCGAAGCCTCCAGTCCGAGTTCGTTGCCGTGACGATCTTTGGGACGCAGCACATCGAAGTAGAAGCGACCGAGCACCTCGCTCTCGCGCCAGCCAGTAAAATGTTCCATTGCCGGGTTAAAATCGATGATACGCAAGGCGGTGTCGACGGTGAGAATACCTTCCGTGCTCGAATGAAAGATAGCGGCCAGGCGCCCCTGCTCCTTGGTCAACGCCTGCGCTTTGAGGGCCAGGCGCATGCTGGCAGCCAGTTGCGCGATGAAAAGTGATAGCGCATCCGTTGGGCCTTCGTGCTGTTCAAAGCGCGAACGAGCATCCGCCGGTCGCACAAACGAGAGCATGCCCAGCGTGCCAGCCGCGTCGTACACGGCCAGAGAGCAGCGCTGAAGTGCCCCAGGCGTTTGCTCATACCCTAGATGCGCGGCAACCTCGGGCGTGAGCCACTCGATTGCCAGGGGCTGCTGTGCGTGGGACCCTGCTGCCCCCGTAGATCCTATAGCGGCCTCCGCCTGTTCCAGGAATAGCGCGAGTGCTACATCACTCAAGCGGTAAGGCGTGATTTCGGCTTCTGCGCTACTGCGTGGATCAAACGCTTCGTTTGCCAGCACAAACGCCCCGGCTTCGCCACCGAATAGGCGTATAGCGCTGCCGACAAGCATAGCCATCTGCTCGTGCACATCCTCTGATTGTTGAATTTGGGACCAGGACATAGTAGCTCCACGTGGATAACAGGCAGATTGTTCGAACGACGCAATGAAATGAAACGGAAAAGATAGCTATAAACGAACGACAGGGAAGCAATGACGTTGCTCGAACTGCACTTGCTTTTTTGGAAGGGTACGAGTTCCCAGGAGACCGCAATCGTTCAAGGCGGAGATGATGAGATGGTTGTACACTATCATCACGCGGCCCTGCATTCATAGTATACTACATGTTGGGCATGCTGTCATCCCCATAGCAATAGCGACACGAAGGGCATTACTGATGAGTATAGGAGCATGAGAGGCGATGCATTTCGATATTTTTACGCTGTTTCCCGGCATGTTTCAGGGTCCATTGAGTGAAAGTATTATCAAGCGGGCGCAGGAGAAGCAACTCCTGAGCATCGCATTACATAATATCCGTGACGCGACTACGGACCGGCACCATGTCGTCGACGACTACCCCTACGGTGGTGGCGTGGGCATGGTTATGAAGCCGGACCCGATGTTCACGGCCATCGAGGCGGTCCACCGTGGCGGACCCATTATCTATGTGACGCCGCAGGGCAGGACATTTACTCAGGCTATCGCCCGCGAACTGGCGCAGGAGCCACGCATTACGCTGCTGTGCGGTCACTACGAGGGCATTGATGAGCGCGTCATCGAACACCTGGTGACTGATGAGATTTCGCTGGGTGATTATGTGTTGACGGGCGGCGAACTGGCGGCCATGGTGCTGGTTGACGCGGTGAGTCGCTTGCTGCCCGGTGTGCTGACGGAGGGCTCGACCGAAGAAGAATCGCACAGCCAGGCGTTGCTGGAATATCCGCAGTACACGCGCCCGCCAGAGTTTCGTGGCTGGGGCATTCCCGATGTGCTGCTTTCGGGCCATCACGAGCAGATTGCCCGCTGGCGGCGCAAAGAAGCCCTGCGCAAGACACGCGCACGGCGTCCAGACCTGTTCGCGCAGCTCGATCTAAGCAGCAAACAAGATCAAAAGATCCTCAAGGAGTTGGAAGAAGAATAAGGTGCGAGGTGATTGGCGCGCCAATCACCTCGCACCTTATTCTTCTGGGAAATCTTCGTCATCGGGTGGGGTCTGTGGTCGGCGCGACTGGTTGGCGGCTTGTTTGCGCAAGAATTCGTCGCGTGCCCGCTCCTCTTCGATGATATCGTCGGCTTCCTCGATGATGGATTGTCCCTCGTCATCTTGTAACCTGTATTGATCATTGCGCATGCTATCGAGCACCTCGCGTCCACGACCGCCAGACTCTGCCTGCCCAATGATGCCATGCTCCTCAAGCAGATCGATCAAGCGGGCGGCCCGTGAGTAGCCAATTTTTAAGCGACGCTGCAACAGCGAAATCGAGGCGCGGCCGTAATCGCGCACGATGTCTTCCGCCTTTTCGAGCAACTCATCATCCAGATCGAACTCGTCGGATGCCTCCGCGTTGATCTCCCAGCCCGGTTCGGTCGCTGGCACTATCAGCGCTGGATCGACACCATCATCAGCACCATTATCCTTGATGGTGGTCGCGGCAAAATTTGTGACCTGGTCCCGCCAGTAGCCTACCAGTGCCTCTACCTCGTCATCATCGAGGAATGCGCCCTGGATACGCTCTGGGCGACCGGCATCGGCTGGGAGGTAGAGCATATCGCCACGACCGAGCAGACGTTCGGCCCCGCCCATATCGATAATGGTACGCGAGTCTACCGCCGAACTGACCATGAACGAGATACGCGTCGGGATGTTGGCTTTGATCAGGCCGGTGATCACATCCACTGATGGACGCTGCGTGGCGATGACCAGGTGGATACCGGTGGCGCGTGCCAACTGTGCCAGGCGGCAGATCATGCCCTCAACCTCTTCTGGCGCGGCCATCATCAGGTCGGCCAACTCGTCGATAATAATGACGATTGAGGGCAAATTGTTGAGTGAGGTATCACCTTTGGCGATGCGTTCGAGGCGCATACGGCGGTAGCCATCCAGGTTGCGCACGCCAAGCTGCGAGAAAAGTCGGTAGCGGCGCTCCATCTCGCTGATGCCATTTTTGAGCAAGGGCACGACGTGATCCACTTCGGTGACCACGGGCGAGAGTAGGTGTGGGATGCCATTGTACAGGCTTAATTCGACCATCTTGGGGTCGACCATCAGCATGCGTACATCATCGGGCGTGGCCTGCGTTAGGAAGCTGGCGATGATGGCATTGATCATAACGCTCTTTCCTGCGCCTGTTGCACCTGCAATTAGCAAATGTGGCATCTTTGCTAAATCCCCAACGCGCACCAACCCGGCCACGTCGCGACCCAGCACCATCGAGAGGCGCGACTTGCTTTTGGCTGCCTGGTACTCTTTGCTCTCAAGCACCTCGCGTAGCGTCACCAGGCGACTATTCTTGTTGGGGATCTCCACGCCAATGTAGGGGCGACCGGGCACAGGGGCTTCCATACGAATCGACTTGGCTTCCAGCACCAGGGCCAGGTCGTTTTGCAAGGCCATAATGCGGCTCACACGCGTGCGCGTCTCATAAATGATATTGCCGTCGGCATCGCGCGCGGGTACCATCTTGTTGGTGCTGCTATCCTCGACCAGCGCGGGTTTGCCGGTTGGTCGAATGCCGAAACGCACCACGGTGGGGCCAATGCTAATATCGCTCTCGCGCACCTCGGCATCCACGCGGAAGCTCCGCAGCGTCTCCTGAATGGTGCGTGCCAGGCTGGTCGTATCCTGGCCGAGGCGCTGCAACTTTACGGCATCCGGGCTATGCAGTAAGGTCGTTTCGGGTAATTTCCACAGCGAGGTAATATTCGGCATTTGTAGATTGCTGCTGGCGTCGGCGGGTTGCGGGCGCATTCTGGGTGTTTTCTTGCGCGGGTTGGGGGCAAGTGGCTCCATAGCGGCGGCGGGTCTGAGTACCATTTTTGCGGGTTCTTCGCCGATCTCGTCTGCAAATGGCAATGCTTGCTGGTTTGCGCCATACGTAGCCTGTGCGTGCTCCTGCAAATCCATTGGCAAGGGGGCACGCGCACCGCCGCGTACGCGCGAAATTTCGTGCTTGTGCAGATTGATGTCGTTTGCTGGATCGTCATCTACGTCGAAGGCGGGATCGAACTCAACCGTGCTCTCATTATACGCGTCGGCGTCCTCGTCGAAATCGTCTGCTACGATGGGGCGGCGACCGGCACGTACTGGACGCGCCGATTGACGTTGGACCACCACAGACTCAGGCTCGGAGGAGTTCCGGCTGCTGCCGAAGAAGCGACTAAAGCGCGGACGCAATCCTGTTTGCGGCGTGTCTTCTGCATAATCATACTCATCCTCTTCGCGCTGCTCGGCGGCAATGTCCGGTACGCGTCCAACCAGCGTGCGATTGAGGAAGCGACCGACGATGAGCACGTGCCCGAAGGTGATACGGAAGGTAAGGATGATAGTAATGAGCAATAAACCCAGCACAACAATATGACCGACGGCGGGAGTCCAGCCCAGCAAGGGCATGACTAGCAGCTCGGCCAAAACGCCATCTTGCATGGTATGAGCGGCAATTAAGCGGCTCTCCATCAGGATCAGTAGCATCATCACGATCAAGCCGATCACCAGCGACCAGCGCACAAAACGCTTGCCACGTACGCCCTCTATGAGGTGCGCCAGCGCAAAGACCACCAGGCCAAGCGCGAAGGGATAGGCCGACCAGTTGAAAAAGGTCAAGAAGAAATTGGCGATGCCTTTGAAGACGGGAGCGTTACGAAAGATAGTTAACGAAGCAAAGACCAGGAGCGCGAGGATCAACAGCACGGTACTGGTGAAGCGTTGCTGCTGATCTGGCTCCATTGAGCTCCATTTATTGCCCAGCCAGGGTAGTAGTTGTGATTCTTTCGGATTGGGAGGAGGAGTAGCAGCAGAGCCTTTGCGTGCCGTAGATTGACCTGAGCGACTACGCTGAGATGCCTGGCGCGAGGACGCCGAGCCGCGTGCACTCTGCCTGCTTGAAGGCACGTTGGACTGAAGCTCGGC
>DATAYF010000584.1:0-5798 GCA_036272735.1 Ktedonobacteraceae bacterium | reverse complement strand
CTGAGACCTCCCTGGAACGACTGGTCCTGCTGGTCCACGCTCGCTGGGTCATTGAACAGTTTTACGCGCGATGCCAAACAGGAATGCGGCTTCGATCACTTCCAGGGGCGCAGTTGGAACGGCCTGCACCGGCACCTGGCCTTGGTTATGCTGGCCTACAGTTTTCTCATGCTCTCTCGTCTCACGCTTCCTCTACCTCCCGATGAGGCGTTTTCCCCCCTGCGGCAGGCGAAGCTCGCTGCCTGGCGTGCATCGCCAGGTGCTGCTCTGGCTCTTCCAGGATCTCGTGCTCTGGCTCTTCCAGACCCAGCAGATCAAATCCTTCCGTCCGAGAAGAAACTAACAAAGTAGTACTAGTGCTCTGTTCCTCAATAGTGATACCATAGGAGAGGAGAAAGTCACCGAGGAAGGAGCAGAGCCATGTCCAAGCACGTGAAAGCACGAGCAGCGCAAGATAAACGGGAAGAACGCCAGGTGCGCAAACTAGCCAGGAGCCTTCATGCCCCAGCTGATTGGAAGTTTCATGCCCAAATGGTGGTGGAGAGTTGGGCAGGCAAGACGCCTCAAGAGATCGCCACCACGCTCTCTTGCCATCCAAGAACCGTGCGCATTCACTTGGGCCGGTTCAATGCGGAAGGGATCAACGGCCTGGGAATGCGGGAAGGAGCCGGACGCAAGCCCCGTTTGACCGAGCAGGAGCGCAGTCGGATTCTCGCCCTGGTCAAGCTGCCGCCTCCGGGGAGGTTGGAGCGGTATGCGGATGGAAGCCTGGAGGCTCGTGAGGAAGAAGGGTCAGCCCAATGGAGCCTGGATACCCTCGACCTTTGCCGCCCATGCCGCAGGGATCCAGATAGAGCGCAGTCAGATCCGACGCATTTACCTGCGCGAAGGCAAGCGCTGGCGCCGCACCCACAGTTGGGGAACCAGCGATGACCAGGAGTTCGCCTCAAAAGAACAGTGGTCGTCATCCACTACACCGAGCCGCCCAAAGGATCGACGACCATCTGCACCGACGAACTCGGACCGGTGATCCCACGCACCTTTGCGCCGGCGCCTGGCTGGTCAGTGGATGGGCATCGCATCAAAGCCCCGTTGGAGTACAGTCGTGGGGATGACAAGGTGTGGCTCTATGGGGCGCTGCGGGTCTGCGATGGCAAGGAGATCACGCGCTGTGCGGCTGCGCGTAATTCCAAGAATTATATCGAGTTGCTCAAGGACATCGAAGCGGACAATCCCATTGGGGATATCTTCATCATCACAGACAACCTGAGTAGCCATAACAGCCTGCAAACGCGCACCTGGCTCGCGGAGCACCCGCGCATCCAGCACATCTTTATTCCCAAAGGAGCCTGTTGGCTGAATTTGCAGGAGGGTTGGTTGGGGTCTGTGGGCGCCTGTTCCGCCGTGATGCCTTCGCCGGCCAGAGCTTTGCCAATGCTGATGAGATTGAACGCGCGATGCAGGTTGCCACTGCCCAACTCAACCACCGAGCCAAGCCGTGGGTCTGGGGACGACCGCCCAAAACGCGCCGCCATTTGCATCGCCTCCTTTATTATCGCCTTTGAGGAACAGAGCAGTAGCGGTACTTTGTTGACAGGGGTCAAGAAGAGTTGTAGAGAGCGAGAGCCCCTCCACATTCAAGCCACTGAAGCAGCTGTTGCATGGCAGGAGGAGGGGGCAGTGAGGACCACCCGCACCAGTAGCGCCGTAACATGATCCAGGGCTCCAACCATGCGCGTACTGCTCGCAGGGCCGCTGGCCAGGACATCTGTGGCCTCATTCCTTTGCGCTCGCTGATTTCCCCCCCCCGTTCCCACTCCTTGGGCAGGAACGTTTGTCTCTGGGTGCACTTCCGGCTCCGCTGGCTTGAGCAGCGCGCCTGCTGTGCTGGAAGAGGCGTGGCTGGCATGATACCAGCAAAAGGAGAAGGCACAACAGACCAACTGCCAGTGCCGCCGGATCGCTTTGTCACTGCGCACCTGTGACTTCGACCAACCCAGGGCGTGTTTGACCTGCTTATAACTCTGCTCCACCCACATGCGCAGCCCATACAAGCGGATCACTTCTTCCAGACTGGCTGGAGACAACGGCGGCGGGCTTCCCGGACGTTCGGTTGGGGCAGGCAGGTTGGTGACCAAGTACCAGGTGGAGAGGTCGGGGAGCGTCTGGGGATCGGTGGTGGCCACGATGGCGCGTTCTTGCTTGTCGGGTCCGTACGGCCCCGCTACGATCTCCACGGCCCACCAGTCCTGGGTGCTGCCATCACGAAAACTTCTGATGATGCGTATCCACTTTCCCGGCTGCTGTGCCCTTTCCCAACCAGCCTCCTGCGCCACGTCTTGCAGCGTGCCTGCCACCTCTTCTGGATGGTACCACGCATGGGAGGGTTTGAGGGCCATGACATACGGCACGTTCAGTTGACGCAATCCTCGCTTCAAGCCACGATCTTCTCCATAGAACGAGTCAGCTACCATGGCACGAAAGGGGATGCCCTCTTGAAGCGCTTGCTTCACCAGTTCGAACGCGATCTTCAGCTTGGTGCGAAAGTGGGGATCGTGCTTGCCTTTGGCAAAATACCCGTCTGGAGTGTACGGCTCCACCTCCAGCGGGTAATAGACCCGTTCATCGGCCCTCACGCACCCGACAGGCTGCTCACCGAGACCACCCCGTTGTCAATCTTCCCCACGTTGGCCAGGTATTGTCGGCTGACGTGGGCCGTCTTGTCACCATCCTTGCGGTCTCCCGTTTCATCAATCACCAGAACCCCTCGCGCATTGGGCGCGGTTGACGGGTCTTCCCGCAGCAGTTTGAGCCGCACCGCCTGCACCTGGTGCGCATCCCAATCTGATTCGGAGAGAAACCATTGCACCTTTTGGGCACGTGGCAGCTGGGCCCCGACCAGTGGCTCGGTGTTGACCAACCCGGTCAGCGTCTTGTGGCGCTCCGAGGGCAGCAGCAAGCCTTCCAGATACTGCCGAAACCCTTCTCGCTGATTGCTCTTTCCAAACCGGTCATCAAAGTGCCGGGCGTAGGTTTCCAGTGGCTCGGGCGCCGTCGGTATAGCTCGTCTTTTCGTCATCTCACCTGCCTCCTCTCTCCTCATTTTATCACTCTTGCTCCACTGTCAACAAAGTACCGGTAGGACCGGAGGGTGGAGAGCATGGCGGTGAGATTGTCTGTCAGGGTACGCCGGAAGAAGTGGCACGCCATCCACATTCGCTTACCGGGCATTTCTTACAGGAGAAACTCCACTAGCAAAAGTGCAAGCAAGCGTATGCAGAAGAACATTCAAAATAAAGCAAGCAGGCCAGGGAAAAAGCATCATACGCTCTTCCCTGGCCTGCTTGTCTGTTATCTACCGTACACTGAGCGGCGTTGGCTGTTTACCGTTCGAGCATTTTAGTAAGTGTGCAGGATTTTCTGCAGCAATGTTTCATGCTTTTCCAGCAGCTCGTGCTCTGCATTCGATACGTGGCTATCGTATGTGTGCAGCCAGCGCTCGTAGTCTTCCAACTGTTTACACGCCGTTTTGAGCTTCGTTATTTGCGTGCGTGCCCGGGCCAGCGCTTCCGCACGCCCCGGTATGCTACCATCGACAACGGTTGGCGCTGGCGCACTCTGCGCGGTTCTTGCGGCTGGAGCCTTGCCCGTAGCAGTCTCATCGAGCTTTGGCAGGCTGGTTGCAGGCTCTTGAGTCGTGGGAGTGAAAGCCTTCGCACCTGCCCGGCCATGCACTGATGGTAGCTGCTCCATAACCTGAACTTCAGCAGTTTTTTGGTTGTTGGTTGCCTCGACGTAGGCAGGCAGGTCTTCGGTAGCAAACGGCCGATTTGTGAGTTGCTGAATAACGGAGGCACGTTGGGTGGGATCAACAATTTTCAGCAGGTGGATAACCGCATGTATGTTTCCCATCCTGGTAGAGGCGAACTCCTGGATATCTAGTACTACTCTGTTAGTTTCTTCTGGGGCGGAAGGACTCGATCTGCTGAGTGTGGATGAGCCAGAGGACAAGATCCTGGAACAGCCAGAGCAACACCTGACGATGCACTCCAGGCAGCGAGCTTCGCGTGACGCAGGGGGGGAAAGACCTCGTCGGGAGGCAGCGTTAAGCGGTACACCATGAGGAAACTGTAGGCCAGCATGACCAGGGCCAGGTGGCGATGCAAGCCATTGAAGCTGCGTCCCTGGAAGTGATCGAAGCCGCATTCCTGCTTGGCATCGACATCGAAACTGCTCGATCACCCAGCGCGCATGGGCCAGCAAGACGAGTCGCTGCAGCGCGGTCTCCGGAGGGAGCACGCTGAACCAGTATTTGATCTGCTCCTCTTCCTTCTTCTGCGACTCCGCCGGAGGGGTTAGCGGCTCATCACCCACAGTTTCTGGCACCGGGCGTTCGGCTAACAGCCAGCCTTCGGGTCCGGTGTGAACGCGGCTGTGGCTCGTGCTGTGCAAAGAGGAGCCAATGGCCCACTGGACGCGGATGGCCACGGCCTGGATCTGCATGGTGCCTTTCGTGCCCTCTCGCCAATCGATGACTTGCCAGGCAGAGGCAGGCAAAGCCGCGATCAGCTCTTTGACCGTATACAGGGGCGCAGGACGAGGCTTGCGCGGCTGCCCACGCCCGCCATAGACAGGTGTCTGGGCAGCGGTGGCTTGGATTTCCTGGGGCAAACGACAGCAGATCGGTGCTCTCCACTGCACACATATAGGGGACTTGTCGCTCATCGAGTCCGAGGAGAAAGTTCGGATTATCTCGCGTCTCCTGCATCAACGACTACCGCCTGGATGGGCACGCCCCAGAGCTTCGCCTGATCCAGCAAGCTCAGAGCAATCTCTGGCTTGGTTTGCAGGGGAATCTCCTCTGGCACCTGTGCTTGCTTACGCCGCTCGGTATCCTGGGTCCAGGACTCAGGCAAAAACAGGCGGGCACTCACCGGCCAGTGGAACGGCGTGGAAATCTCCGGATCGTTGGCCAGGAACTCGGCACTCACAACGAGCCTTCCAATTGCCCATCTTGCCCAAGGTCCCAGAGTACTGTGGGGCCACGCCGACAGAGGCCGTGCCTTTCTTCGGCAAGCCGGTATCGTCGAAGATCAGGATACCATCGGTCACTGGATGCAGTTCCAACAGGCGCTTGACGCGCGCTTCATCCAACTGGAGCGGGTCCCAAGCCGCGTCGGTGAGTAGATGCTGCAAACGTTCGAGCGAGGTTCCCGCAATCACATCCGCGATGGTCTCACACGTCTTGTGGGGCAGATCGCTCAGCAGTCCAGTCAAGTACCGCTCCATGCTGTCTCGACTCGTGTGCCGTCGGAACAGCGGGGCAAACGGCTCCAGGAACGTCGCCAGTTCGGGTAAGGGGTCGGGTGAGGCTTTCGGCACTCGGGTCTTGTTCATGTCTCCATTGTATCATAAAACTAACAGAGTAGTACTAGAACAAGAAGAAGAATCCTTTGTTCCATCACAAAAAGGACCAAAGAGTAACAAAGATGGAGGAAACCAAAAAGCAAAATATAATGCACTCAGAACGGACGAAAAAGCTAGCGAACCCGCTTGAGAAGCCAAACAAATAGCACAGGTAAGGGAGTATAATGTTTTAGCAACCTGTAAGTATAATCTGCCGGTGCATTCGTTCGTGGTGTACCTGAAAAAAGGCGTCAAGGTAGCCGTTTCGCCCTATACCTGGGTAACGCACGATGACGTGATGATCCATCACTTTCAATTTCATGTCATCAAGCTGTGGGAAATACCCACCACCGATCTGCTCCAGGCCGGATTACCTGGTTTACTTCCATTAT
>DATAYF010000583.1:0-7406 GCA_036272735.1 Ktedonobacteraceae bacterium | reverse complement strand
ATGGCGGTCCGGTGAGCTACGCGCGTATCCACGAGGTACCTAAGGTGATGTCGATCCCGTTGCTGATCCTGGCCCTGCTTTCGATTATCGGCGGTTTTGTCGGCTCGTTTTCGTTCCTCGGCTCGTCATGGAACCCACTGGGCAACTTCCTTGCTCCGGTGCTGCTTAATGGTACCGTCCAGGTAGCCGCTGGTTCTACACAACCCATCGAACTCATCTCGACCGTTGTGAGCGTCATTATTGGGGTGCTTGGTATCGCCTGGGCCTGGGCTGTGTATCGCAAGAGCTTCAACTACAAAGAGAATCGCAATCCATTCTACCAGTTGGTCTTCCACAAGTATTACGTGGACGAGGCGCTCGACTTTGTGCTCATCAAGCCGATTGTTGGCCTGGGACGTCTGGCGAACAGCGTGCTAGAGGGCGGTGCGCTCGATGGTGGCAGTCGCGGCCTGGCCTGGCTCTTCCGAGGTTCCAGTGGCGGCTTGCGGCGTTTGCAAACCGGCTATATGCGTAATTATGCTCTGGCAATCCTGGTCGGTGTCGTGTTAATCGTTGTGTACTACGCGGTGAGGGGGTAGCAAGCATGTTTCCATACTTATCTCTGGTTACTTTCTTTCCGCTTTTGGGCGCCATCGCGGTATTACTATTACCAAAGGACCGTTTTGCACTGATCCGTTGGACGGCACTGGTAATCGCTGGTATTGAACTGGTGCTGAGCATTGCGTTGGCCTTTCTCTACGCGCAGTTCATGGTGAATAGCGCGGGACTGCTGGGCACGTTCCAATTGCAGGAAAAGCTCAACTGGATCTCATCCTTTGGCATCAACTATAGCCTGGGGGCGGATGGTATTAGCGTGTTGCTGGTGCTGCTCACGTCGCTGCTCACGTTTGTGTGCATTGCGGCCTCGTTCCGTATCGAGCGGAAGGTCAAGAACTACATGGCCTTTATGCTGCTACTGCAATGTGGCGTGACCGGCGTGTTCCTGGCAACCAACCTGTTTTTATTCTACATTTTCTGGGAGTTGATGCTGATTCCGGCCTACTTCCTGGTTGGTAGCTGGGGTGGGGCACGCAGCATTTATGCCGCCTTCAAATTTGTGCTCTATACAGCGGTCGGTAGCCTGCTGATGCTGGCTGGTATCATTGCGCTGGGTTATTATCACCAGGTGGCGGGTGGCACGTACACGCTCGACCTGTTTGCGCTGCTCAATACGAAGCTGGATGGCAGCGTGCAGATCTGGCTCTTTCTGGCCTTCGCGGCGGCTTTTGCGATTAAGATACCGTTCGTGCCGTTCCATAGCTGGTTGCCCGACGTGTATAGCGAGGCTCCGGCCCCAGTGACAGCGCTATTAGCTGGTGCGATGTCGAAAACGGGGGTGTACGGCTTTCTGCGCTTCTGCATTCCGCTCTTTCCGCACGCGGCGCAGACCCTGGCCCCGCTCTTTAGCATCCTGGCGGTAATCGGCATTCTCTATTGTGCCATCATGGCCCTGGTGCAGGCCGACCTGAAGCGCCTGCTCGCGTATTCGAGTATCAGCCACCTCGGCGTGATTATGCTGGGCCTCTTCGCCTTTAACGCACAGGGTGCGGAGGGCGCGGTAATCCAGATGGTCAACCATGGCATTACCATCGCGGCACTCTTCCTGATCGTCGGCTTCATCGAGGCGCGAGCAGGCACGCGGCGCATCAGCGAGATGGGTGGTCTGGCCTGGAAATTGCCGGTGTTGGCTGTCGTGCTGATGATTGCTTCGCTTTCGTCGCTTGGTCTGCCTGGACTCAACAGCTTTGGTGGCGAGTTCCTGACGTTGCTGGGTGCGTTTCGCAGCAGTATCACCTTTGGCGTGCTGGGCACGGCGGTGGTCATTCCTGCCGCCTGGTATATGTTGCGCTTCGTGCTGGGCATTATGGAGGGTCCACGCCATACCGAGGGTGTTGTGGGCATGGCGATCCGCAAAAATGCGCTGCTCGATATCAACATGGGCGAGTTCATGGCGTTGGCACCGCTACTGCTGCTGATCTTTTACCTGGGTATTCAGCCCTTGCCTTTGAACTTTCTGATGAATCAATCGGTGATAAACACCATGCAGATCCTTGGTACCGCGTTTATAAAATAACCCGTGGGGGTCGTACAGAACCCCCGCGAGAAGGTTACGATGTAGCCTGGCCCTGATGAGGTATTTTCGATGACGTTTACATATATGGTTTCCGCCACTGATTGGGGGCGTATCGCGCCGCTGCTGGTCCTGGTGGGCATGGCACTCGTAATTATGCTCGTGGACGTGCTCTTGCCGCAATCGAATCCACGCTCGAAGAACAGCGGTCCGGCAAACTTTGTGGTGCTGCCCGTGCTGGCCTTTGTGGGCGCATTGGGCGCGTTGGCGGCGACGATCATCCTTTTTATCATCGGTGATCACCAGCCCGCTTTCAATCAGATGATTAGTTCCGATACCGGCGCGCTCTACGCCGACCTTATTCTCGTGAGCGCCCTCGGCCTGGCCGTGCTCTTCTCGCCCGCGTTCCTGAAGCGCTTGCAGATCGCACAGCAGGGCGAGTACTATGCATTGATGCTACTGGCGACGGTTGGTATGATGCTGCTGGCGGCGGCGGCAAGTTTCCTGCTCGTCTTCCTGGGCATCGAGATGCTTTCGCTGGCGCTGTACATTTTGTGCGGCTTTATAGCGCAGCGCAAGAGTTCGCAGGAAGCGGGCATGAAGTATTTTCTGCTCAGCTCGTTCGCCTCGGGGTTCCTGCTCTATGGCATCGCGCTGGCCTATGGTGCGACCGGTAGTACAACATTCGCCACGATCCATAGTTTTCTGGCGACGCATCACACGCCGCTGCCTACGCTCTTATTGATCGCTATGGGCCTGCTCTCGGTCGGTTTTGCCTTCAAGGTTTCGGCCGTCCCCTTTCAAGCGTGGACGCCCGACGTGTACCAGGGAGCACCCGCTCCGGTGACGGCCTTTATGTCGGTGGGTACCAAGGCGGCGGCGTTCATCGCCTTCGCCCGTGTCTTCGATGTGGTGCTGGGTCCAATCCAAAGTTATTGGATGCCGGTGATCTGGGCGATTGCCATTCTGACCATCGTGGGCGGCAATATTATGGCGCTGGTACAGAGCAACGTCAAACGCATGCTGGCCTACTCAGGTATCGCGCACGCGGGCTACCTGCTAATCGGCATCGTTGTTGGTGGCTCGGTTGGTATCGCGGCGCTGCTCTTCTACCTGCTCAGCTACGTCTTCTTGAATGTGGGCGCGTTTGGCACGGTATCGCTGCTGGAACGCCTGGATAATTCAGGCATGGATAACGCCGACCTGCGCGGCCTGTGGTATCGTCGCCCGGCGCTGGCAGGTTTCCTGGCCTTCTTCCTGTTGGCGCTGGCAGGCTTCCCGCCAATGGCTGGTTTCGCCGCCAAGTACTACCTGTTCTACGCGGCCCTGATCGGCGGCCATCCCGAACTGTTGATTATCGGCGTGCTTGCCAGTGTGCTCGGCATGTACTACTACCTGCGTATCATCGCCAGTATGTTTATGGAGCGTGCGGTAGTTTCTGAGGGTGGCGAGATAGGCCCGATTCAGACGGTGCCAGCCGTGCCTGCTACGCCGTCTCATAGTGCTGCTCGACGTAGTACGGGTGGCCTCTCCTCTGCTGCTGGGACAGCCGTAGCCGTTAAACCCAAGAGCACCACGAGCGTACCAAAATCGCCAGCGCGAGTTGCTGCCGCCGTGGCACCGCAGGAGCAGCAGGGGCTGGTCTGGATCTCGTGGACCGGCATCGTCATTGCCGCCCTGGGCACGCTGGCAATGGGCACGGTGCTCCCCTTCTGGCTGGTGAACCTGGCCCAACAAGCCGCCACCATGATGCTGAAATAGTGTGAGCGCCGCAGGTGCGAAGCTGCACGTCAGAAACTTGCACACGGCTTTAGTTGTGAGCCAATCCACTCATTGAAGAGGATTGGCTCGTATTAGTGTATAATGGAAGACTGTAATTCATCAATGATGGAAGAGCTTTTTATGTTTGACATGGTTCACAATTGGGAGCTACCTGGCGATGGAGGAATTATTCCATTATATGCACGATACGGTGTTACATCGGTTCCCAAAGTTGGAGACACCACGCCTGATCCTGCGTGAGATGCGGCAGGAGGACGCGTCCGATCTGCTGCATTTCCTATCTGATATTGACGTTATACGCTACTACGACGTGCAGCCAATGCGTAAGCTGGTCGAGGTGCAGGCCATGATCGAGCGCCATCGTCTGCGCTACCAACGAAACGAGGGCGTGCGCTGGGCTATGACGCTCAAAGAGACATCACAGGTTATAGGGAGTTGTGGATTTTTCTGGGAGTGGAGTGCGCGCAGGGGCGAGACGAGCTACGTGTTGGCGAAAGAGTATTGGGGACGCGGCCTGATGACGGAGGCGCTCCAGGCCATGGTAAACTGTGCCTTTAAAGATTGGCCGCAACTCAACCGTTTGGAAGCTTTTGTGGCTGAGCCAAACACCGGTTCACGCAAGGTCCTGCACAAGCTCGGTTTTCAGCAAGAGGGTCTTTTTAAGGAGCGCCTGTTTATCGAGGGACATTTTTATGACGAACGTCTCTACTCCCTACTCAGAAAAGATTTTGTAGCACAAAGGGATCGCGTGCGTGCAAACCAACGCTCCCAATTCCGTCTATAATACCACAGAGGGTGCAAAGTGCTATAATGAAATGTATGAGTTATTGTGAGTGAAGGAGAGTGAGCATGTCAGAGCAGAAAATGGCCCCCTATGGTTCCTGGAAATCGCCAGTAACTACCGACATGATTACTTCGGAGTCGATACGCCTGGGCATGACGGCCCTGGAGGGCAACGATACCTATTGGATCGAAGGACGCCCGTCCGAAGGTGGACGCAACGTCATCGTGAAGCGCAGTGCCGATGGCACAACCATAGATGTGAACCCCGCACCTTTTAATGCACGTACCCGTGTTCACGAGTATGGCGGTGGCGATTTTGTGGTGGATCATGGTACGGTCTATTTCTCCAATTTTGACGATCAGCGCCTGTATCGCGTGACCCCCGGTTCCGGTGCGCAACCCGAAGCGATTACCCCCGCGCTTGAGCGTCGCTACGCCGATATGATTGTCGATGAGAAACGTCAGCGCTTAATTAGTGTCTGCGAGGATCACACCAACAGCGAACACGAGGCCGTCAATATGCTGGTGAGTGTGCCATTGTATGGACAGCAGGAGCAGCGTGTGCTCGTGGAGGGCAACGATTTTTACTCGAATGCGCGCCTGAGTCCTGATGGTTCGCGCCTGGCCTGGCTGACCTGGAACCACCCCAACATGCCGTGGGATGGCTGCGAATTGTGGGTAGGCGAACTGGACGCCGATGGCTTCGTGAGCAGTGCGCAACTCGTGGCTGGTGGCACTGGCGAGTCCCTCTTCCAGCCACAGTGGTCGCCCGACGGGCAACTCTATTTCATCTCTGATTGCACTGGTTGGTGGAACCTGTACCGGCAGCGTGGTAGCAATATAGAGGCATTGTGCCCACGTGAGGCCGAATTTGCAGTACCCCAGTGGCAGTTTAATATGTCCACCTACGCCTTCATCACGCCTGAGCTTATCGCCTGCTGGTATGGTGATGCGAACGGCGGACACCTGGCTCTGCTGCATACCACCACGCACGAACTTTCAGCGCTCGAACTTCCCTACACAAACATTGGTAGCGTACGCGCAACCAGCACTCGTATCGTTTTCGCCGCCGGTTCGCCGACCGAATTCGCCGTGTTGGCGCAGCTTGATAGCGCTACCCAGAAGTTCACTACCTTGCGACGTACCAATAGCATGCAGCTTGATCCGGCCTACGTTTCGGTGGCGCAGCCAATAGAGTTTCCAACCGAGCACGACAAAACGGCGTATGCCTACTACTATCCGCCGCGTAACGCCGAGTATATAGCGCCAGCAGGCGAACTCCCACCGCTACTGGTCATCAGTCACGGTGGACCGACGAGTTCCGCCTCTAGCATGCTCACCCTGGGTGTGCAGTATTGGACGAGCCGCGGCTTCGCATTACTTGATGTGAACTACGGGGGCAGTTCGGGCTACGGGCGTGCGTACCGCGAACGACTCAAGGGGCAGTGGGGCGTGGTGGATGTCGATGATTGCGTGAATGGCGCAAAATACCTGGTCCAGCGCGGCCTGGTGGATAGCAACCGGTTGGCGATTCGTGGCGGCAGCGCGGGCGGCTACACGACTCTGTGTGCGCTGACCTTCCGTGATACCTTCAAAGCTGGAGCCAGTCATTTTGGGGTGAGTGATCTCGATATCTTTGTTGGCGATACCCATAAGTTCGAGTCGCGCTACCTCTTTGGGCTGGTCGGGCCGTATCCTGAGCAAAAAGACCTGTATTATCAGCGCTCGGCGATCAACTTTGCCGACCAGATCTCGTGCCCGGTCATCTTCTTCCAGGGTCTGGAAGATAAGATCGTGCCGCCAAATCAGGCCGAACTGATGGTAGACAAGCTCAAAGCGAAGCATATTCCAGTCGCGTACCTGGCCTTCGAGGGCGAGCAGCACGGCTTCCGGCGCTCAGAGAACATCACCCGTTCTCTGAAGGCGGAACTCTATTTTTACGGTAAAGTTTTCCACTTTGAGCCAGCCGATCAGATCGAGCCGATTGCCATCGACAATTTGTAGGTGGTCATAGAGACAGGAAATGTCTTGCCCCTATTTCTCGCGTTATGAGCGTCATGTACAATAGACTTAGTAATCCTAAATGTGGATGTTATTCGTAATACTACTTGAAGGACGGAAAGGATGATCATGGAACAGCGGCCCAGGCGACCTCAGTTCGCCTCACGTCTAGAGAGTAGTAGTAAAAACGCGAATATCACATCGGCAGTTGGCATCGAAGAGCCGGTTGGGCGCTTGCGTGCTCGGCGTAGTTCGCTGTTTACTCATACCGTCATATGGATTACTGGCCTGATCTGCCTGGCCTTTCTGATTGGATCGCTCGTCCAGGCGTGGTCGAACAGCCGCTTAATGCAGCAGTTGCAAAGTTCGCAGCAGCAATTTCAGCAGATGCAGGCGCACAACAAACAATTGTCGCAGGCTGCCAACCGCTACCAGCAGGCCACAGTGGTCGCTAAAGAGGCGCGCCAGCAGTTGGGGTACATCCGTCCCGGCGAACGGCCGGTTGTCGTCGTTGGTGCCAACGTACAGACAACGACATCCGCGTCACATCCGTCTAAGCCGGTACAACATCCTCCCTTCTGGCAAGATTGGTGGCAGGTCTTTTTTGGAAAGTAAAGGACTATGGTCCTTTACTTCTTGACACTTATGTAAGACAATGTTATATCTTTAACAAAGGTAATGTAATGCATGCATCACGTTATCGATAACAATGTCATCAAACACGCTTTAG
>DATAYF010000582.1:0-3865 GCA_036272735.1 Ktedonobacteraceae bacterium | reverse complement strand
CACCCTGGGGCAGCAGGAGGAGGAAGCCCAGATGGAAGCGATTCAGGCGGGACCATGAATGAGGCCGCCAACGGCATGGCTCTTTGAAACTCGTCCATTCAAACCTGCCTGTCAAGGTTCCCAGTATCCTCTCGTGTTGGTGGTACGAAGCACATGCGTTCCGTACCCAGCTTTCCCTCTCGGAGAATGACCATTGAAAACGCGAATTGGTATGAGACGTACCGGGGCCACGCATGGGCGGCACCCTGATCGAAGTTTCCACACGTAGCACCAAACTTTCGCAATGGTGCCATGGCTGCGGACGACACATCAAAAAGTCGCTCTCGAAGCTTTGGCATCACTGCGCCTGCGGAATCGGCCCAGTGCAACGCGATCTCTACTCCGCGTTTCTGGCGGCCTATCTCGATCCGGTAAATTCCATCCCCTCATGTGCCCGGTATCAGCGATACTGGGAAGGTGTGCAGGCGCGCCTGCGGGCCGCACATGAGCGAGTCCAACAACGTGCAAACGCGTGGCAGTCCTTGCCGCCGTCGCATGGGCATTCCCCGTGCCGGAGCGCGTCGACCCGAAAGTCCGAGCCAACCCACACAAGGGTCCACCTGCCTCTTCAAAAGAGGCAGGTGGAAAGCGTGGAAGGACGGCTCGGAACCCCCGTTGCTTTAGCTTGGGGAGCTTTCAGAGTTAGAAGTAATAGGTTGCACAGCCAACTTGAATACCAGAGCCAACGCTGATAAGCAGCCCGATATCGCCGGGATGCGCCAGATTGTGCTCGCGCACGTGCTGGAGCGCGTAGGGCAGAGATGACGTGAAGAGGTCGCGTTCGGGCTGAAGATCGACCAGCTTATCAAGCTCAACGCCAAGTGTATCACTCAGGCGACTCGCGAACGTAGGCGAGATCTGTGGGGGCAAGATCAGCTTAATGCGCGACATATCCAGGTTTTCCAGGCGTAAGAGTTCTTGCACCGTCTCCTGAATACATGGCAGGTAGTAGCCCTCCATACGCGGGTCTTTCGCGATATCAAGCACTGTTTTGCCGTTGAGCGTCTTAGAATGTGTAATGTCGGCATCGATGTAGTCAGTAAAGTACTTGAAGACAAAGTTTCCAAATCCAGTCTGACCATCAGGGCTTTCATCTAGGATCAGCGCAGAACCCGTTTCCTCAAGGCCATAAAGTTCCTGTGGCAAGTACTCGCGATTGTTCTCAATCTCCGCGGCCGTCACCAGCGCGTGTTTCGCTTTCCCGGCCTTCATCATACCGATAGCCGCGTAGCAAGCATTCAACGTACCAATCGCTCCATTAAATACGTCGAGTGCGAACGTTTTTTGCTCGCTCTGTGCCGGAACATCATCGTTCATGTGCAGTTTGCCTGCTAAGAGGGCCGCGACCGCTGGTTCGCACAGGAACTCGTCACGATAGACACCAGCATTGATCAGCAGGTCGATATCAGCCGTGGCGTACGATGAGGCATCCAGGCAGCGCTCAGAGGCTACGCGCAACAGTTCCAACGCCTCGGTCTTGACCTGTACATCGGGAGGGATAATACCGACGCTTTCCACACGCACACGCGGCGCGGGCAGCGGAATAAACGGGCGTGGCTCCGCTACCACTTTAAGTGGTGTATACGTGCCAGCTTCGCGGTGACGAATACGATCCGGCAAGTCGTCGAAAGTATAGAGAGCGGCCCCGATTGTGGCCCCAGAGCCTGTAATGCCCAACACTGCGTTATCACCTGAATGAATACGACCTGAGCGGATGGTATCCATAATCGCCACCATTTGCGTGGTTGTCGCTGTGTTAGCACGTTCGGCGATGTTATTAATGACGTTTTCCTGCTTGCAGACCTCGTAACCAAAGTGTTCGTTAATGGCACGTGCAGCATCAGGGATAGTCGTACCGGAGGTCTGGTGAATGATGATGTGCTGGAAGGCTTCACTCGGCCACCCCGAACGTTTGAGCACGTTGGCTGCATGAGCAACGGCCTGCGTCATGTTCACCGCTGAAACTTTCACGGCATCGGTGTACATAATGCCGCCACCATGCTCCTGGTCGCTTGCTTTGCCGATACAATCTTCGCTATAGCGTCCCAGTGTGTACATCTCGAAATCATGGAAGCCAACCTGCTTATCAGGCGCACGTTCCAGGATTACCGCCGCGCCAGCATCACCAACGGTCAGACAGGGGAGACGCGAGTCCATGAAACCTTCAAGCTCTTTTTGCGCGGTCAGGATCAGGTGTGAGATATATTCGCCGCTCACCACCAGACCACGACGGATCAGCCCGGCCTGTAAGAAGGCATCAACGATATTGATGGCGGTAAACATGCCCGTACAGGCGTTATCCAGGTCAAAGACCACTGCGTTATTGAAACCAAAGTAGCGCTGCAACTGGATCGCAGTGCTAGGTTCAAAACTGAACTGGAACGGGCTGTTCGCGCGCGAGATATTGCCACAGATAAGCATATCAATATCGTCGGGATTATAGCGCGAATTCGCCAGGCAATCGCTAATCGCCTTCTTCGCCAGGTCAATCGAGAACTCGGTATCACCGGCCATATGGCGCGACTGGATACCGGTCAAGCGAGCTAAAGGAAAACGAATTGGCTTGACGCAATTCCGTAAAATCTCATCGGTGGTCACGACTTTGGGCGGCAAGTAGGCACCCAGGCTCTCGATGTAGGTGTTGCTCTGCTCCTGCGCTCGCGGCTGGTTAGTAGCGGGCTGAGATACAGCGCTAACCTCACTCACGTTCGACGATTGCGACAATGAGGCCGTAATGAGCGGCTCAGTATCGCGTTCGTTCGCTTGCTGTTCAGCAGGTGATGTTTCTGCTTGCCCGGCTTCAAGAGCGGCAGCCAGTTCAGCGATGGTCTGGAACTCGAACAACATCTCTAGCACGAGCGGTATACCGGCCTCATTGGCTTTAGAGACGATTTCCAGGCTCTGAATAGACGCACCGCCCAGATCAAAGAAATTATCGTGAATGCCAACGCTATCGAGACCCAGCACGCTCGTCCAGATATTTGCCAATTGCACCTCAAAGGACGTACGAGGCGCGACAAAACTGCTCTCAAGCTCAGGCCGTGCGCTATCAGGCATTGGCAACGCCTTGCGATCCACCTTTCCATTGGTCAGCAATGGCAGGGCGGACAAGAACACAAAGGCAGATGGAACCATGTAGTACGGCAACTTCTCTTTGAGGAACGTGCGCAATGCTTCTACCGAAAGGCTAGCATCTTGCAGCGAAAGCTGCTCAACACTAGCATCAGCGTGCTCCCTGGCTGTCGTGGGCACAATGTAGGCAACCAGCCGCTTATTGCCGGGCATATCCTCGCGCGCCGTGACCACCACTTCTGCAATACTGTCATGCTGAGCCAGCGCGTACTCGATCTCGCCTAGCTCGATACGGAAGCCACGGATTTTCACCTGCTGATCGATGCGGCCCAGAAATTCCAGCGCGCCATCTTTGCGATAACGTGCCAGATCGCCAGTTTTAAAGAGGCGAGCACCGGAGCGTGCGCTAAACGGATCAGCAATGAACTTCTCAGCGGTCAATGCGGGACGATTGAAGTAGCCACGCGCCACGCCGACGCCACCGATATACAGTTCACCAGCCACGCCAATGGGCACCGGATGTAGCGCCTCGTCCAGCACGTATATCTGTGTATTAGCAATCGGGCGGCCGATAGGCACCACCTTGTTCGTACTTTGCGGCTGGCACTGCCAATACGTAACATCAACGGCCGCCTCGGTTGGACCATAGAGGTCATGCAGGTCAACATGTGGGAAGCGAGCAAAGAAACGCTCTTGCAGGTCATAGCTCAACGCCTCGCCGCTACAGATTACTCGCTTCAGGCTACGGCAACGC
>DATAYF010000581.1:0-10954 GCA_036272735.1 Ktedonobacteraceae bacterium | reverse complement strand
GCCTGCCCGGCGCAACTGCGCATTGGTGCGCATCTTTGTCCAGAGGCCTTTGTAGGTGGCCCCCACTTGCCGGGGAACATTGCAGGCCATTTGGGCCGGGAGCCCATACAGCACACGAATGTCGTCGTAGGTCCCCTCTTGCAAGCGTCGCTGGTTGCTCATCTTGCCGTGCGCAAACGCGTAGCGGCTCACGTAATTCAAGGCGTCGCGGTAGGCCAGTTGGGTGGCCCGCAAGGCGGCGACCTGTTCGGGGGTCGTGTGCAATTTCAGTTTGGCCGTGATGAGCTGTTTCATAGAACAAGCGTACCATTTTCACCAATACCTGTCAATGCTCTCCCTGCGTGAATTTCCCTCTCCCCACTTCTCCAAAAGGAACGCCGCATTCCTCCCCATGCGGGAACGACAGGGGACTCCTGCGGCGGTTTGTTGAAGATCGCTTAACGATCCATATATTGATCGTGCGGCTCATTGCGTGCCGCCTCGAGAATCTTCTGGGCCACAGCTTCAGCACTATCGGGTTCTGGTCCGCCTTGTGGTGAGCGCGGACGCTGCTGATTTGTCTTTGGAGTGGCTAAGCTATTTTTGCCGAAATTCGTTGCCGTTTGACGAGGAAACATCGTTGTGATGCGAATATTATCTGAAGCTAACTCCTCTCGTGCAGTATCAGAGATCATATTAAGGGCCGCCTTTGTAGCGGCGTATGCACTAATGACGGGCAGGTGCATGTTTGTCACATCCGAACTAACGTTGATGATCAGACCTCCGCCGTTTTGACGCATCTTTGGGATCAGAGCCTGCATCGCTTCTACGGGGCCAAGCACATTGAGCTCAAAAACCTGACGAAACAGATCGATATCTACATCAGCCACGTAGCCACGCACGGCTTGTCCTGCATTATTGATGAGAATATCAATTCGTCCATACTGCTGAAAAACGCTGTCCACCAGAGACTCGATCGCATCCTTGTTGCGCATATCGGTGGGAACCGCGATAGCCTCGCGATGTTGCTCATGAAGCTCATTGACAATGGTAGTAAGGGTATCGGCAGAGCGTGCCGCAAGTGCAACCTTTGCTCCTTCCTGAGCAAAGAGACGTGCGGTAGCCAGGCCAATGCCTTCGGATGCGCCTGTAATGATAACGACTTTATCCTGAATATCCATAAGAAGAAATCCCCTTTCTCTATTAACAAGAAGCTTGTCCGGTAGGAGTTTGCTAAACTATGAGCCTTCCGGTGTTTTTTTAGCGAAAAGATACGACGTGCCATAGAACTCCTGTTCTATCCTACGTTGATGCTTGTGGTTCGATGGCATCCTCCATCTCTTGTGGTGTATTGCTCTTTGCAAGGTCATTATAAGCTCCACTTGCTTGACAGGGAAGAATAAAAAAGTTACCATGGTATGAACCTGTGGTTTATACAAAGGGAGATGTGATGGGAAATGATTTATTGAATGCGTTCATCCAGGTCATAGATGCTGGGAGCTTTTCAAAGGCGGCCGAGAAATTATATCTCTCCTCAACGGCGCTCATGAAACAAATGAACGTATTAGAGGCGCAGATTGGGGTGCAACTTTTAATACGAACACATCATGGTATAAGAGCCACCGATGCTGGAATCTCCTTTTATCATGATGCAAAGTTTCTGATGCAATATTCAGAGAAAGCCATGGTGCGAGCGCGTCAAGCTGCACATAAAAATCCGTACATGATACGTGTTGGAACTTCCATGCTGAACCCATGTACCGTCCTCGTAGATGTATGGAACACCATCAGCAATACCTATCCCCAGTTCAAGATGAATATGGTTCCCTTTGATGATAATGCTGCATCCTGGCCCGGTGTCTATCGAACGCTTGGGAAGGATTTTGATGTCATGGTCGGGGCGTATGAGAGAGCGAATGGGTCTGACTCTTTTCAGGATCTCAAGTTGGGGGAGTACCGCTTTTGTGTCGCAGTATCAAGAGAACATCCATTCGCCAGGAAGGAAAGGCTTTCTGTTCCCGATTTCTATGGAGAGCGGTTGGTCATGATACAACCAGGCAGCAGCCCGCTCATTGATGGAATACGGGGATATTTAGGAACGGAACATCCAGCAATCCAGATCAAGGACGCACCCCATCAGTATACTATTGAGATGTTCAACCGCTGTGAAGAAAGCGGTGCCGTTCTGCTGACGTTAGACGGATGGAAAGATGTCCACCCCTCTCTGGTCACGATTCCTGTTGATTGGCAGTACACGATTCCCTATGGGGTGCTGTATCCGCTCAAGCCATCCAACAGTGTTCAGCTTTTTTTGAGAGCGATACAAGAAACAGCATTTTCAAACCGCTGTTTGGAATGACTCAAAAAGTGTTGAGAGATATAACGCCATCATGAGCCATCCCGAATTTTTAAAATGGCGTTCCATAGAGGTTGAGCGGCTTCTGCTTTATTGCACAATGGGAGGCATCTCGACGCCGAGCTGGCGGAGCAGGCCGCGAATCCCACCATCGGGTCCGGCATGTACTGCCATTGTGGTAATCTGCTGCTGTTCCAGGGTATAGGTCACATCCTCTGTGGGCATGTTGATGCTCGCTGCCATCTGCGGAATAGGCGGCAGGCCAAGCGGCGGCAGAATAAAGCTATCGCTCTGATAGCCGGTCATTTTGATGGTTCCGTTGACGACTCCGTCGTCTTCTTGCACGTTGTGCAGATTGAAAATGAGACCTGGTATGCCTTCTTTCAATCCTTTGATGATGGCGAGAAAATCATTTTTATTAAGTGCTCTGGGCGTCCATCCACTCATCAGAAAATGATCGGCCATGTATTGGCTGGCGTTCTCCCATTCGCTTGTTTCCAGGGCACTCATAAACATACGTACAATTTCGCCCGGCGTGTCTACCATATTGTCCATGATGCAAAATCTCCTGCTGTGTTGCACTGCTGATTGTTTCTAACACGTCTGTGGAGGCATTGACGATGCATGAGCATGGGGTGTTACCAACCCCTGGTGCCTGGTGCTCCCTTGAATGGGCCGACAATATCGCTGGTGATCCAGCCTCCATAGAAATCGCCCTCCTGTGCCTGCACGCGTTCTTCGTTTACGTAGCAGGCATCCATCAGAGAAGGATAGAAGGCGACATGGTTGGCAAGGCTTTCGTAGCCGCGAGTTGGCCGTGGGTAGTACCAGGCGGCGTCTTTAGCCGTTTTGTCGCCCACACTGATGGTGTAGTAGGAGGCCGAGCCTTTCCATTCGCAATCGGAATGGCGTTCTGTTGGCGTGAGATATTCTGCGCGTACATTTTCGGGTGGAATGTAGTAAACGGGTGGATGGCTGGTTTCGAGTATGCGTTTAGCGCGCCGGGTATCGGCGATGACGACGCCGTTGAACACGATCTGACCATGTTTCTGACTATCTTCCAGCCGTGGAGGTCGGGGATAATCCCACACCGACTCCTGGCCTGCTCCCGGCTCAATACGCTGCTTTTTCATGATACACAAGTCCTTCCTTACTTGTTTAGCTCTGCAAGATTAGCACCTTAAAGTAGCCCATGCCGTTAGGATCGGTCAGTACTGAAACGCGCTGGCGCAAATTGTACCACTTGAGAAGCGCGATCTGCCCCTCGTTGCTGGCACGGTCTCTGTCGATAATGCTAAAATCGCGTTCGCGAATTTTTGCCAGTTCTTCATGGATGCCCAGTTCTGTCAACCACTCTCCTTGCGTCGTATAGGTTTGTTCGTGTAAGCCGTAGCGGCTACCCTCAGCGATTAACGCGCTGAAATTGACGTGGGCGGTAATGTCCTGCTGGCCCGTGCGTAGCAGTGGTTGATCGTTGATCTGATGTTTGTAGTAGCAGGCGAGCGTGCCACGCCGACGTTGTGGAGTATAGAGCGCGTCGGATTTTTCTCCGTAGTCGATGACGAGCACAAAGCCGCCACGTTTTGGCGTCGCCGTTGTTTGTAGGAGTTGGGCCGAGCGCCGCATCCAGCGTTGCGCATCCAGGTTGACCTCGGCCCGCCAGCCATCCTCGTAATCACGCCAAGGCACGTTGAAGCTATCCAGGTACCCGGCCACTTCCGCGCTACACGGTGGACCCAGTTCTTCGTAGAGTTTTGCTCCTTGCTCATTGATATAGACTTCGTAGAGCGTTTTTTGTTGGGCTTCCACGACGTGCACGGGAAAGGCATCAACTAGCTCGTTCGAAAGCAGCACCTGGGGATGCAAATCGGCCATGTTTTGTTGTATGGCATCCTGTCCAGCCCGAAGGTCCTCCGTCTGATAGTCAAGGGCTTGCGCCAGTTTGGGGGCATTCTTTTCGGCCCATATGCGTACACCTTGTGCGAGGTGGGCACGCCCCGCGCCTTGCTCAAGCACCACGAAGGGGGTTGGTTGCCCTAGCTCCTCCCACATGTGCAGAAGTTGCTGTCCCATGCAGTGGGCGAAAAAGTCGGCAACGTCGGTGCTGGTATAAAAATCGCCTTCCCAACCAACTTTGGTACGTCCACTCATGTAGTAGCCCAACTCTGGCTCATAGAGGGCCATTTTCATATATTCAGCGAAGGTGATTGGCCCCTCGCGCTGGATGCGTTCGATGACGAGATGTTGTAATGGTGTCTCTAACATTGGTCTTCTCATTTCCACTAGGATGATGGGAAACGTTGTTGCCGTGAACCAGGCGACCAGCAATATGTTTTACACTGCCTTCCGCCACTCTACCCATCCTGTCGCCATTATACAACTAAGAGCTATGAGTTTCTCACATGAAGTTCTGCGTCATCACATCAATGAGAAGAATGAAGAACGTGTCTGGCAGGTTTTCTATGCGCCGAATTGAATCACGAGCAGATCAAGCGCCATTTCAGGGGTCATACGGCTGCGTTTTAGGGCTGCATCGGTAGCCAGCAGTTGGCGGTAGGTATTTTCTAGCTGCGTGGTATGAAAGTTTTTTACCTGGCGGATACATTTATCAGCGATGAATGGTGCCATGCTCAAGGTAGAGGCTATCTGAGTCGAGCGCATGCCTTGTTGCGTCAATTCTTTGACGAGCATGAGCGAACGGACCTGCGAGATAATGGTGCTGATCAATTTGATCGGTGGCTCTCCATCCGCCAGCAGATCGTGCAAGATATCTAGTGCTTGCTTCTGTCTGCGTTGAGCCAGGGCATCGGTCAAATCAAAAATGCGTGCCTCCTTGACCTGTGCAGAGAGCGCCTGGACGTTTTGAGCAGTAATCGTGCCATCCTTGCCAACGTAGGTTGCCAGCTTATCGATTTCGTTCGCAAGCAGGCGCAGGTTGTTGCCGATAAAATTGCCAAGGAGCGAGACCGCTTCTGGGGCCATTTTGACGCCCATGTGTTTTGCTCGACGTGTAATCCAACTTTCGAGTGCGTGCCCCTTAGGGAGCGTGCTCTGTATGGCTTTGCCATGCGTAGCGGCGATTTTGACCAGTGGGCTGGTCGCTGCTAATGCCTCGTCAACGATCATGATGAGCATGGTCGCATCAGGCATAAGGGGAATATATGCCGCCAATTCTTTTTCGAAATCGGCGCGTGTCGCGGTTTTTCCCTTGCCGCCTTTTTTGCTACGCTGCGTCTTTTTCGATTTTTCTGTAGTGCCTTCGCTCGAATCCTCGCCACGTTTCTTCTTTGGTAAGCCGTCCACGACAACAAGGCGCTGTTCGGTTAAAAACGGCAGGGTGTCGCAAGTGATGAGGATGGTTTTGAGGTCGCCATCTGCACCACTATAGACGTCCTGGTTAAAATCGAATTGTCCTTGTTGCCGTAGCGTCTTTAACTGCTCTCGGCTGGTGAATTCATCTTCACCATGCAAGAGATAAAACATAATTGCACGCTTACCCGACTAATGCGCGACGCGTCGATACATACGACTATTTACCCGTGCTACCAACAGGTCTACGACCAGGCCACCGATCAAACCTATGATGGTGTTAAAGAACAGTGCCCCAAAGAACTCTGCGGCCGGGTTCAAGTTTGGCATGTCCTGTGGGTAGCCTGTCCACAGATAGATAATGATAAAGCCGATGATTGCAAATACGAGGGCTCCTACTACGACGGCCCAGCGGCTTTTGACGGAACTCAACCAGAATGCTAAAAAGAGTGCGATGGGTAATGATAGGAGCAAGCCCCAGAAATCGGCGATAAATGCCCCTTCAAAAATGTTAATCACAAATGGCCTCCCTGATGAATATGCTTGTTATGTGTCTGGCAAGCAGCACGCGGGTGCGGAGCACCGGCAATTTTGGCTGTGCCTGGGTCTATGCGCTACCTTCCATTATAAGGCGGTTGCGCTATTGTGACAAGGGAGGTATGGGGCACTAATTTTGTACAGTATATTTATAGAAAACACTATTTTTATCGCATATAAATAGTAGATGAGATATTACAAATAATTGACAAACAAATAGGTACGGCATATACTCTGTACGGTGAAGTAAAAAGGTGTTGTTGTAACGAAATGTACAGCCTGCATTCAATCTCAGGCCTACGAACAACATGGTCCATCTGGAGTTGTTTTGATGATGTTCCTGTTAGAGGAGGCGACATGGGTAAAGCAAAAGTCAACGTGAATCAGGTGGAGCGGATCGTCTCTGCCGTGCTCGGTGGGGTGCTCGTGACGCGCAGTCTCACCCGCCGCTGGCTTGGTGGGGTGGCGATGGCAGTTGGCGGTGGGGCGTTGCTCTATCGCGGCATAAGCGGGCATAGCTACCTCTATCAGACGCTCGGCGTGAATACTGCGACCGGCCGCAAGCAGTATGGGACCCGAGCGGTAAATGGAGCTACAGATGTAGAGCGTGCCATCACTATCGAGAAGCCTGCGAATGATCTCTATCGCTTTTGGCGTGATCCGCAGAATCTGGCGCAGATCATGGGGGACTTCGTTGAGGTGACGAAAGTAAGCGAGGATCGCATGCATTGGCGGTTGCGGAGCCCGTTTGCACAGAATGTAGAATGGGATACACAGATTGTGGAGGACCACCCTGGTGAACTACTGCGCTGGAAGTCGCTCGATGGAACAGCATTGTCTGGCGAGGGTTCAGTGAGCTTCCATCCCGCGCCACAGGATTGGGGAACCGAGGTGACGCTCCATCTCCACTATGATAGGCCAGGTGGTGCGCTTGGTGGCAATATGATAGCCAAGCGTCTGGGCATCGTGCCGGGTATATTCGCGGAGAAGGTGCTCCGGCGTTTTAAAAGCCTGATTGAAACGGGTGAGATCCCGACGCTTGAGCATAATCCGGCCGCGCGCCCGTATGCGATCCCGCCACTTGAGCGCATTCTATCCCTCAGTCCGGGTGAAACTCCGTCACCTGAGCGTGCGCGATCCGGCTATCCGGGTGTGCCTGCTCAATAACAACGATAAGTGTTTATCATGAATGCGAGGAATGTAACGTAAGGAGGACATGCCGATGCGAGCACTGTGCTGGAATGGGGTCAACGATCTGCGCGTGGAGACCGTACCTGATCCTGAGATAGTCAATCCACACGACGCCATCTTGCAGGTAACGATGTCCACGACCTGCGGTTCCGACCTGCACTTCATCGATGGCTACATCCCGACTATGCACGAGGGAGATGTCATCGGTCACGAGTTCATGGGCAAGGTTGTGGAGGTTGGTAGCGAGGTGCATGATGTGACGAAAGACGACCGCGTAGTTGTCCCATCCCCTATCGCCTGTGGGGCTTGCTGGTATTGCCGGCATGGCCTTTACTCGCTCTGCGACAATACAAATCCTAACCCGGAGCTACAGGAACCCATATTCGGCTATCCTACCGCCGGGATTTACGGCTACACGCACGCCTTTGGCGGTTATGCCGGTGCGCACGCGCAGTACATACGGGTGCCGCATGCCGACACCGATTGCTATCGTGTCCCAGATGGGTTGCGAGACGAACAGGTATTGTTTCTTTCTGATGCCGCGCCAACGGGCTATATGGGTGCCGATTTCTGCGACATTCAGAAGGGAGATACCATTGCCGTCTGGGGCTGTGGTGGTGTGGGGTTGATGGCTATACAGAGCGCCTTCCTGATGGGAGCAGGCCGGGTGATTGCTATTGACCGTTTCCCGGAGCGGTTGCTAATGGCAAAAGAGAAGGCAGGTGCCGAGACGATCAACTATACCCAGGTTGACAGCGTCCTTGAAACACTGAAGGAGATGACTGGTGGTCGTGGTCCCGATCGCTGCATCGACGCGGTAGGGATGGAGGCGCATGGGACCGGAGTCGATTATACATACGACCGCGTGAAGCAGGCGTTGCGTATGGAAACGGACCGTGGTGAGGCGCTGAGAGAGGCCATCCTGGCCTGCCGCAAAGGTGGGACCGTGTCGATTCTGGGTGTCTACCTGATTATGGACAAGTTTCCTATAGGCGCGATTATGAACAAAGGGCTCACGGTGCGCAGTGCGCAGCAGCATGGGCAGAAATACATGCCACGCTTGCTGGAACACGCGTCGCGGGGTGAGCTAGATCCCTCGTATCTCGCGACGCATCGGTTCTCGCTTGAGGATGCGCCGCTTGGGTACGAGATGTTCAAAAAGAAGCAAGACGGATGCGTGCGGTCTGTCTTCACACCATAAGGGAGAACGGCCCCCGCAAGGGAGGGTCGCTATCATACACGGCGAAGCCGCATCCCGTCTATGGTAGCGACCCTCCGTCGCGGGGGGCGTTGACCCAGTGGGGGGTGTTCACCCCCTGGCTGTTTCTACCGTGGCCGCTTGTGCTCGATCAGTGAGGCGGCTTTGTTGCCATTCGCGCAGGTATTGACGCATGGTTCTTACCAGGGTTGCGTCGCTCTGGTGCGCGTGATATACAGCCCAACCGATCTTGGGCAAGTTAAGCGCGTCGGAATACACCAGGTAGCGGCTTTCCCAGCACGGCTGAAACTTCTTCTTAAAGTTGAAGAGCGATCTGCCTTGTTCGGGGTTGCCAAAGCGATCATTCAACGAATCAATTTGTGTCCAGAGGAAGGAGCTATCTTCCTCGTTGGCGTTGCTCATAGGTGCGAGACCCAGGCTGGCTGTCTCTGTGCCAAGCATTTTCATATGCTCGATGGAACGTGCGAGCAGTAGCTCCATCGTGCCTGGCGCACAGACCTCGGCGCGGCGCATCAGGTCCAGGCCCCAACCATGACGACCGTAGATGGGAATAAAGCTCACAAAGGCGTGTACTTTGTTGTGTCCATCTACTGCGAGCCCGTACAACTGCCTGAGGTCTCCCTGTGAACTAAAGCGGCCCATACTAAACCCCATCTCGTTGCCACCCTTGCTCGCCAGCCAGCGGCGCGAGATATGCTCCATTTGCATGAGCTGTTCGCTATCCTTGACCTGCCCGCGATAAAAGATCACGTGCAGGCCGTCTTTTTCGGCACGCTTCGCGCTTGAACGCACGTTTGCCATTGCGCCACCTTTCAAGGTGAAGTTTTGTACGTCTATGATGGCGTCTTCGCCGATCTTCAGCAGGTGCAAGCCTGCTTGACGGTAGAGGTTAGCCGTGGTGTCACGCACTTGCCAGAATACAATGGTCCAGTCTTGCTCGTTACAAAAATTGATAAATTGTTGAATGGCAGCAGCCGTATCCTCTTCAGGGCCGATGGGATCACCCGCGACAATTGCGGTACTGCCTTTGAGGACGTAGCTAATGACCGATTGCCCCTCTTCAGAGAAGAAGTATGACTTATCGTCATCCATTGCGAAGTAGGAGATCGAGTTTGTGCCATGCAGATGAACGAGCTTTGCGACGCGAAGGCGTTCGGCAATATCGGGCATGAGCACTGCTGCAATAGGTCGATACAGTTGTAACATGCCGTAAACGATGACGCTGATACACAACAATGGGAGCGCTCTACTAAAGAAAAACGCTTGCATGCTGTGGGTGAGAAAATGGATATGCGTAAATGTGAGCACATGTATGATAACGGTGTCGATGCCAAAGCGGTCGAACAGTGGCCCGAAGCTGTCATCGAGCGTAAAAAAGCCTCCGATGGTATAGAATATGACTACACCTAGCCCCAGGCCCAATGCTGCATACCCGCGCCATGCCGAGGGTGGGTCGCTTTTAGCCTGAAAGAAGCTGGCAAGTGTCCACAACACGATGGCGAATAGTAACACCAGGATGGTGCCGAGCACCGACCCATGGCGCTGTACATCGAGAACAGCGGAGATGACCAGGAGGATCAGCGTGAGCCTCCAGGCATGTTTTTTCCCTCGGGCCAGGCCGTAGGAGAGCATGATCAAGAAGAAGCCGACAACGACGGTAAACGCCTGCGCATTGACACGATGGCTAATGATGGGCCACGCTCCCAGAGCGTCGCTCCAATCCATGCGTGGAAGGATCACGGATTGCATGCGTGCTATGCCAACAACAGCAGCGAGCAATCCTATGAGATAGCGTACACTACGTCGTACGCGTTGCACGTGACAAAATCGGTTGTTCGTAATAACCTTTTGCATAGAAATCCCTCTTTTTAATGAGCTTTTGCTATCCTGCAAATCTGCTCTCGTCACAGTAAGGGGTTCTAATGTGAATATTCGTTCCTTATTATAGCATTCAGATTTTAAAATCCTGCTTGTTACGATCTCAGCGTACAACTTTTATCTTATCGCTTTATGGGTCAAACGACCCATATGTACGTATAACGCTACTTTTACAAGCCTCAATAAATCAAGACGTATCTCGACCCAATTTTGTTACGCTTCCTAGGAGTTTTGTTGCAACGTCCTGTTCGTTCATGCGTATATATGGCAAATGAAAAACGAACATTACTCATAGGTATGAGGCGTAGCAATGCAAAAAATGACATCTCTTGGTCTTGATGAGCGTCTGGAACGGGTGCTAGCGTATTCGCTGTTGTGGGTATCGGGCCTGTTCCTTTTCGTTTTTGAGCGCAACCGTGCTGTGCGTTGGCATGCGCTGCAATCAATCATCATCTTTGGCACGCTGACGCTGTTGCTCGTTGGTG
>DATAYF010000580.1:0-10654 GCA_036272735.1 Ktedonobacteraceae bacterium | reverse complement strand
GGAATGGCCTTGGGCTGCACATCACCGGTCTCGCGTCTCAACTTGAGATAGCGTTTGACTGTGGATCGGGAAATCGCAAATGTCTTGATAATCTCTGCACGCGGCATTCCCTGGTCAACCGCGCGCAGGATACACTGTCGTAAATCTTGAGAATATGCTCGCATGGGGTTATTTTGTCACGCGGTTCAGTCTTTGTGAAGACCGCTGTAGGTCAAACGCGATCAGTCGCCAACGGGAAAATTACCTAAATTTTTCCGTAAGAGATCTCCCCTGGGTCTGTGAAGCGCATTGTCTCTCTCCGGGCTTGCTTGTGCGTGGTCAGTATGGGCCTCAGATAACTATGGTGTTTATCGTTTAAGGTAGAGGAAAATACTTATGGCAACAGCAGCACCACGTACCATTCAGTTAATAGGATCTATGTTTGCAGCACAGGCATGCTCCTGTGCGTGTGATCCATGCGTTTGCGGAGACCATTGTACCTGCAAAGGGGCAGACGCCTACCTTGGTCCTCGTTGGAGATTTGTCGGAGATTATGTGCAAGCTGGCAGCGCTTATGGAGTAGATGTCACCCAGAGCATCTTGCTTAACCTGGCGCAAACTTCCGACGAGAACTCTGATGCCTGGCACGAGTTCATCCTGATCGACGAACAGACGACGCCAGACCAGGCGAATGCCTTACTCACAGCGTTCCAGCGGCAGGGAAGCGAAGTCGCCCACGTGCATCGTCTTCCCACTGTTGATCGACCAGTGTATCTCGTTCCGATGCACTACACGATCACGGAAGAACGGAACATTCTCTCTGTCGTTTTTTCGCCAGATCGAAGTCAACTCATTGAGGGAGATGCCTCTATTCCCTTTTTCCAGGAATGGAGCTACAACGGTCATGTCGCCATTCAGCAACCACTTGAGCAGTGGAATGGATAAGGGATTACAAGCATGAATTGTATCGACGATAATGCATGTGCTCCGAGTACATGCATTATCGTCGATACAATTCATGCCTTCGGAAACCGTACAAATATTGCTATGCACTTATTGCGTTGACATATGATATGGCAAACGCGCGGCTACAAACCTGAACATTTGCCGTGCGTCGCGTCGTTCGCGGCCTGCTGCGCGGTGTCAACAGTATCGAGGTTGACCACAACCGGCTCCTGCGAGTTGCGCACGATGACCCATTGCGCGGGCATATCCGAAGGATTGATTTCCTGGTGGGGCACGAAGGGCGGCACGAAGATAAAGTCGCCCGGCTGGACCTCCTCCTCGAACTCGGCCTCATCCACCCACCAGCGTATTTTGCCGCGCCCGGACACCACGTAAATCACCGTTTCCAGTTCGCCGTGATGATGCTTACCACTGGCAACACGCGGCTCCACAATCGTGACGCCAGCCCACAAACCCACCGAACCCGCCAACTCACGCGAAACGGCCGCCACACGCTGCATACCCGGCGTCTGCGGCGTATTTTTATCGAATTGTTGCGGCCTGATGACGCGAACTCCGCCCTGGGGCGGATGTGCATGAGGTATATTCATTGAGCTCGCTCCTTTCGTCTACACTATAAGGTGATATTGGATTGTAGCACGTTGAAGCAATGGTTGGCCCGATTGCCACAACGATAGACGGCAGAGCAATCCGCATTAAGAGCCGGTCTCGATTTCCTGCGTCACTGGTGGAGGAGCAATGACCCGCAGCCAGCGAGCGACAAAGGGAACAGTTGCGCCCTGAAGCAGCACGGAGGCGAGAACCACGAAGAAAACCAGGTTGAAGAGGAAGGGTGCTTTCGGCAAGCCAGCAAGCAATGGGAAAGTGGCTAACACAATCGGAACAGCTCCCCGTAATCCCACCCAGCCAACGAAAAGCTTTTCCAGCAGAGACATCTTGACCGGAAGTAAGGCAATCAACACACTCACCGGGCGAGCCAAAAAGACGACAACCGCTGTAATGAACAGTCCACTTTCCACAACTGTCGGAAGGTGTGAGGGGAAGACGAGCAATCCTAGGATCAAAAACATGACGATTTGCATGAGCCAGGCCACACTATCGTGAAAGTGCGAGATTCGATCCACCCGTTGAATCGAACTATTGCCCAGAAGAAATCCAACCAGATAGACGGCAAGGAATCCACTGCCCCCAAGCAACGCAGTGACACCATAGGCGAACAAGACGAGCGCAATCGTGAATACGCGATAGAGTCCTTCCGCATCGAGATGGAGGCGGCTGATAAGCCAGATCGCGGCCCACCCGATGGAAAGCCCCAATATCAATCCCACTCCCATCTGTTGCACAAATAACAGCAGTATGCTCCACACCGATTCCTGTGGGTCGGTCAGCAGAGCCGTCAGCCCAACCGTGAGAAAGACAGCCATTGGATCGTTTGTACCGGATTCCAGTTCGAGCAATGGCAGGAGCTTTCCCTTGAGTCGAAGGTTCCTCGCTCCCAGCACGCTAAAGACAGCGGCGGCATCGGTGGCTGAGATGATAGCTCCTAACAACAAGCCCTCGACAAAAGAGAAATGAAGCACAACGAAAGCTACGACCGCCACGATCACGGCGGTCAAGAGCACGCCAATAGTAGAGAGGGACAACGCAGCACCAAGCGCGGGACGAACCACCTTCCACTTCGTTTCCAGCCCTCCTGCAAACAGAATAAAGGCCAGGGCCACGATGCCCACTTCTTGCGCTAGCAGCGTGTTATCAAAATAGATCCTACCCGGTCCTTCTGAACCCGCCAGCATGCCAATCCCTAAGAAGAGCAGCAAGGCTGGAATCCCTAGTCGGCTGGAGACTTTCCAGGCAAGGATACTCAGGAGTAACAGCAGCGAGGAAGCAAGAAGCCACTCATCAAAGTGCATACAACTGCCCTTCTTCATAGTGGATGTACAGCGATACCTTCTAAGAAGGCAATCTCTTCAACAAAGGTGAACTGAACGACCATCCAGAAGTCGCGGTGGTCCTTCCCTGTATGAGCATATGCTATCAAAACTTGAAAAGCAATCTCCGCTACCAGCATTTTAACAATAAAAAAAGACGACCAGTGTTACCTGATCGTCTTCTTCAATGGAGCGGGAGACGGGATTCGAACCCGCGACATCTTCCTTGGCAAGGAAGTGCTCTACCACTGAGCCACTCCCGCGTAGTAGCCCTGCAAACATCTTTCTCCTTTGTGAATAATAAAATACCACAACTTCCCCTTTTTGGCAAGCATTTTCTGAACCTTTTTTCATAGTCCAAAAATTTTCATCCTATTTACCGCATGCTTCCACGATGCCCAGCCCATTTTGGAAAATGTGTAACGCGGCAGCCACACAATCGTTACAATAATTGATCAGTATCTGTTCATACGGCACAATTTCGCGTAAAATACAACCAGAACACAATAACATCTATTTATATACATACGTAACTACCTATAAGGAAAAACAGGGATGCATCCGCAAGAGATGGTCGGTCAAACGCTGGGGCATTATCACGTCATGCGCCCCCTGGGTCATGGAGGAACCGCGACCGTATTTCTGGCCGAGGATCTCAACCTGCAACGTGAAGTCGCTCTGAAGGTGTTCTGGCCCGGAGAAAACGCGACCCACGATTTTCTGCGTCGAGTCGCCCGTGAAGCGCACGTCCTGGCGACGCTTGACCATCCACACATCTTGCCGATCTACGATTATGGTGAACAAGACGACACGGTCTACCTGGTCACACCCCATATGTCCGGGGGATCGCTGCATGATCGCTTACGCCAGCAGAAAATCTTTCCAGCATCGGAAACCGTGGCGTTGATTTCGCAGGCGCTGACCGCGCTACAGTACGCCCATGATCGCGACCTGGTGCATCGCGATATCAAACCCGGCAATCTGCTGTTCAAAGCCAACGGCTCACTTGTGATCTCGGACTTCGGCCTGGTCAAAGTCGTCGCCAATGAGCACACGCTGAAAATCGACCCAAGCACCGCCAATAGCTCCACGCAAGGCATCAAGGGGACGCCAAACTACATGGCGCCCGAACAAATTCTTGGCAAGGTAGCGCTCGCTAGCGACCTGTACGCGATAGGGGTCGTGCTCTATGAAATGCTGTGCGGTCAACGCCCCTTCGATGGCGAAAACTATGTGCAAACGCTCATGAAGCAGCTTTACGAAACGCCCAGGCCGTTACGCGCACACAATCCACACGTCTCTCCGGCGCTCGAAGCAGTAGTCATGTGCACGCTGAACAAAGAACCGGAGCAGCGCTATCCGAGCGCGCTAGCTCTAAATCAGACGTTGGTGCAAGCTATGCAGCAGACGCAACCGGGCTTTCTTGCAGAGCTTATCGACTATACGACTGAACCCCACGAGTCTGTGCACACAACATTTCCTCATACCCTGCGTCCACAATCGTCTTCATGGCACAGCGCCGAGACTCCACGAGAGCCTGCTCTTCCCCCAAATTCGACGCGCTCGATGTATTCATCAACGCCCGCTCAATCGTTAGCTTCATCACAACCACAGCCAATCAAGCCAGCTATTGCAGCACTATCTCAATCTGCACCCATCGGCTCGGAACCTGGCAAGTCACGACGCAAGATGCCGCTCTTCGCCATCCTATGTCTCGCGTTGCTACTCGTCGTACTGGCAGCCTCTGGCGGCGTGCTGTATACGCAAGGCCTACCGCCATTTGCCCGTGCCCACAGTAGTGTTCAGGTTACGCCCAGGCCCACCGTAAATCAATCAAGCTTGCTCACAGCATCAACGGACTGCCCGGACGCTACGCAAAGCTCGCGAGCAGCCCTGATGCCAGCACTGCCACCATCCGCGGTGCCAGCGCAAAACGTCGTTTTGCTCGAAGATGGCGGCTCGATACAACAACCCGGCACAAGCACGATGCAGCGCTACGCCGTCACCGCACCCAACCAGCAGCCGGTTCCCATCTTCAGTCTCGCCAATAGCTACATCCTGAACGGCGAATTGTCGCAGAATGGTCAATGGCTGCTCTTTAGCGCCATCGTTGGCAAGCGTTACGAGCTACGCCTGGTACGCATCGATGGGCAGGGCATGCAGACGTTATACTGTGCCCCCACGCAAGAGCCACTCAATCACCTTCAGTGGTCGTTCGACTACCAGGAGGCAATTTTTTCCGTCTGTCTCGACGCACCTACCATGTATATGCTGGACATTGCAACCGGTGTGCTGCATCAAGCGTTAGTTCCACAGGGCAACGTTACTTATGCGCCACGCTTCTGGCTCAACAATCACTACGTCTACCTTACGGCATCGCTTGCCAGCACGCCGAACCGGCCTCAGGGCATGTATCTTCTTGACATTAGCAAAGGGGACCACCAGCACAGCAGCGACCTCCAACCTATTGTCAACGACACACCTGGCTGCCAGGATTTCGATAGTGATTACGCTAGCAAACTGCTCATCACGAGTAGCTGTAACACAGCCGGATCCAGCGCCGATAATCCCGCGACCGGCCCCAGCACGATTACTCTGCAATCGGCACTGGGGGCTTCCAACATTCCGCAACAAATCTACCAGACCACAAACGCCATCGTTGCAGTACGTGGGATTGCCCCCAATAAGATCATGTACCTGGTGGAAAATAGCGGCAGTAGCAGCGCGAACGGCCTCTGGATCATCAATGAGGATGGCAGCAACCCACAACAGCTTGTCAACGCCCCCAATCACGGTTTGTCGCTGTGCCCGTTTAGCCAATATTCCTGGTCCAACGTTTCGTTCGATGGTAGCATGTACGCGGTGAATAGCTACGATCCCCAGCACCATAGCAACTACCTGTACACCGGCCATCTCGATCAAAGCCAGGCGCTCCCCACAACGCTTGCCATCAACAATGGCACGCACGCTTTTGTGGTTGGCTGGACGCCAAATTGATGCGGGATAGCGATACATAAAGGAGTATTAATGGTTTGGCCAAACCATTAATACTCCTTTATGTATTTAACGTTTTTTGCAATCCAGCTATCAATCTGGTCACCATAACGAAAAATCAGAGCATGCTCATCTACGCCAGGTGGCTCCATGACTTGAAGGATTTCTTCGAAACCTTCATCGGTGACGTCGAGCCTCGCTTGCTTGTTCCTATTTGCCAGCAACCGTTGGCGAGCGACATCTTCTGGCGTATCCACAAAGATCGTGACGACCTCGGCCCCTGCTTCCGTGGCTATCTGCCTTGCCAATTGCCGCTCAGCTTTTCTAAAGTAGCGTGAAGCATCGAGCACCGTCTTCCCTGTTTGTAAATAGCGCTCGATACGGTCATCTGTTTCAGCATAAATGCTGACCCAATCCGCGTGACTCAAATCCTCGTCTTTAGTCTCAGGTCCATAGAGTTGGAATTTCGTGTCATCCACGTTGACTTCCGCGTAGTCGAAGCGCTGAGCAATGGCTTTCCCTAACGTAGATTTGCCAGCAAAAGAAATGCCACAAATGATGAAAAGCTTATTCATAGGCAAATTGTAGCATAAATGCAGTTCAGGAATATATAAAGAGTTGCCACATAGATGAGTCTGTATGGGGCCGGGCCCCATACAGACTCATCTATGTGGAAAATTTGGTCATAATTGGGAACAAACCGATACAGAGATTTGTTTTCTCTATTGGCATCGTCTATATAATGAGGGAAGGTTATTTTTCAAAAGTAAGGCTGAGCTTACAGGGAGAGATTTTGTGCATACTGGTCGCGCGCCTACCCAGAAGGGCTAGTTGGCTATATATAGCAGCGATGAATAGGTACGAGACAAGCGCGAGGGTGGGAAATCGTGACAATTTTCCCTGGTACGTCGTATTATATGGGGTCGGTGCGCAACTTATTGTATAGCTTGATTGCTGATACGATAGTACGAGGAATGTGGCTTGTTAACAACAGGCTGCATAGCAAACGAGAGGAAAGAAAACGGCATGGCAACGATTGCTTTTCGCGAGATCACCAAAAAGTATCCTGGTGCGGCTCGTCCTGCCGTCGACTCAGTCACCTTCGAGGTGCCAGAGGGTAGCACATGCATGCTGGTGGGCACTTCGGGGTCAGGTAAGACCACGCTTTTACGCATGGTCAACCGTCTGATCGAGCCAACTTCTGGTGAGATCGTTATTGACGGCAAAAATGTTTTAGATGAGAACCCCATTGAGTTGCGTCGCCGCTTTGGCTACGTGATTCAGCAGGTGGGTCTTTTTCCGCACATGACCATCGCCGAAAATATTCGTGTAACCGCCGAAATCGCTGGTGGCTGGGATAAAGGCCGCCTGGAAAAGCGCACCGATGAACTGCTCGACCTGGTCGGGCTGCCACCCGACGAGTATCGCAAGCGTTTCCCGCGCCAACTCTCTGGCGGACAGCAGCAGCGCGTTGGCCTGGCGCGCGCCCTGACGACCGATCCCGCCATCTTGTTGATGGACGAGCCATTCGGCGCACTCGACGCGATTACCCGCGCCCGTATGCAAGAGGAGCTGCTACGCATCCAGCGCGATGTGCATAAAACGGTGCTCTTCGTCTCGCACGATATCGAAGAGGCTTTTAAGCTAGGGGACCAGATCGCAGTACTCTCAGAAGGTAAATTGATACAATTGGGTTCGCCGGTTGAACTGCTCGCCAACCCGGCCAACGATTTCGTACGCCAACTGGTCGGGTCCGACAACATGTTGCGCCAACTTCAATACTTACCAGTGGCTGATGCAATTGATCACAGCGCAGACACGCCACAGGGACAAGATTTTCCAATATGCGAGGCCGATACTACGCTGCTACAAGCGATGTTGAAGCTGCTGCAAACGAACGCGCTGGCTCTGCTCGTACACGATCAGGAATCCGACTCGACGCTTGGTTATGTGACGCTCACGAGCATCAATCAACAGATCACGCAAGTCCGCCAGGCCAGCAGCGCCAGCCCGGAGCAGACAGCGCCAAGCGCAGTAGGCGTACGCGTTGGTGCCAGGAGCAACGATGCCGGTCGAGCATAAGCGACACGCTTTGACTAACTGTTCGCTGCATACTCATCTGGCGATGTAACTTACGTAGCGGGAGACGTCCGATGGCGGCAACCGCTACCATATTCAGGTGCGCAAAATACCTATCCATCTTGCGCAGAGAGAGTCACACGATTGTGGCTGTTATCCTAGCGAGGATCACCATGAAATATCTGCTGAGTCCGTATAACTACGACCTGACCGATCCGGGAAGCATTCCCAATTTATTCCTTCAGCACTTATACCTCGTCGGTATCGCGATGATCATCTCCTTGATCATTGCTATTCCATTGGGTATACTGGTCGCTCGCAATCGTAAGCTCTATCCCATCGTCATCACGATTGCAGACCTGCTCTACACCATCCCCGGCATCGCCTTGATCGGCGTCTTAATTACCGTATCGTTGCCAGGGTTTGGATTGGGACCACTCACCGCCATCATTCCTTTGATTCTTTACACTCAACTCGTGCTGATTCGCAATACCGCCGCTGGCATCAATGGCATCGATCCACTAATGATCGAGGTGGGGAAAGCTATGGGCATGAGCCGCTGGCAGTCCTTCTCACGCGTGACGCTGCCGTTAGCGCTACCCGTGATCGTGGCCGGTATTCGCATCGCCACCGTCACCACGGTGGGTATCGCATCGCTGGCCTCGCTGGTCGATCAAGGCGGGTTAGGGGACCTGATCTTCAAAAATATTACCAATGGCGATACCGACGCGGTGATCGCGGGTGCGATTTTGATGAGTCTCTTCGCAATTCTGGCGGATCTGCTGTTGCTTGGCATTCAGACAGCACTCAATCGGGGTCGTAGCGCCCTCTCGGTCTCATAAAAGGGGGAGGATGAACATGGGTGTCTGGCAGTATATAACAAATCCCAACAATAATTTCGGCGCGCAAACCATCGCCTATTTGCAAATCTGCGCCTTCTCCATTGTGATCGCGATGGTGATTGGCGTTGTGCTGGGCATTATCGTATCGAAGAGCGCCGCGCTGGCTTTCATCGCCGTCAATTTGAGCGGCCTGATGCGCGCCATTCCGGTCATCGCTTTTTTGATTGCGGCGCTCCCATACCTGGGCATCGGCTTCAAACCGACCGTGGTGGCCTTGATTGTACTGGGTATCCCGCCCATTTTACTCAATACCTATACCGGCCTGCGCGATATCGATCCCGCGACCATCGACGCGGCCGAGGGTATGGGCATGACAGGGTGGCAGATCATCACGCGCATACAAATTCCACTGGTGCTGCCCATCGTCGCCGCTGGCATCCGTACGTCTGCTGTCCAGATCGTGGCTACCGCGACCCTGGCCGGTTTGATCGGCGCGGGCGGTTACGGGAACTACATTATCGATGGGCTTTACAAGCTCAACGATACCGAAATTCTCGCGGGCGCTATACCCGTTGCTGTGTTAGCGCTTCTTATCGAATTGTTCATGAGTTGGTTGCAAACGGTTTTGACGCCAGTCGGTCTGCGCAAAGAGGTCATTCCGCAAGCCGCCAACTCGTAGTGTGTATTTGTGTACTTATGAAGGAGAAATTCATGCACTCCCTTGCTCATTCATTGAAAACCAGAGGGCTTGTCTCGCTTGCCTGCCTGGTAATGTTGCTGCTGACTGCCGCTTGTGGCTCGACGGGTACAACCAGCGGCTCCGGCGGCTCCGGCAAAGGCAACCTGGTAATTGCCAGTAAGCTAGATGTCGAGTCCCAATTGATTGCCGAGATGTATGGACTGCTGCTCAAAAAAGATGGTTACAATGTGACGCAGAAAGCTGCTCTGGGCAATAGCACGATCATCTTCCAGGCCATTACCAGCAACCAGATTGACATCTATCCCGAGTTTACCGCAACCGGTCTGAACAAACTGGGCATCCCTTCGAGCTATAACCCGCAGAAGGATTACCAGACGGTGAAACAAAATTTCGATAAGAAGTACAATCTTATCTGGCTCGATGCCTCGCCTTTGAACGATGGCTACGCGCTGTGCACGACCAAGACCGAGGCCCAGAAGCTGAATATTACCACCATCTCGCAACTGACCCCCAAGGTCTCACAACTCAGCCTGGCGTCGCCAAGCGATGGCACCACCTTCGTCGATGGCCTGCAAAAGACCTACGGTTTCACGACCAAAAGCTTTAAGAAGACCAGCACGGTTGACTATAACATTGGCTTCAAGGCTGTGAGCAGTGGTCAGGCGCAAATCAACGTCTGCTATGGCACCGATGCCACCGTCCAGCAACAGGGCTTCGTCTTCTTGCAGGACGACAAGAATGGCTTCCCGGCCTTCAATCCGGCACCGGTTGTGCGCAATGCTATTCTCAAGAAGGATAGCGACATTTCCAGCGTGCTCAATCCATTGGCACCGAAGCTGACCACCGCCGTGAGCATTCAGTTGCAAAATCAGGTTGCCAACATGACCAAAGGTGGCTCGTCCTCCACGCATGCGATTACTGTGGTGGCGCAGAATTTCCTGAAGCAGCAGGGCATGCTCTAGACCTGAAGCTCCCCGCGCTAAAGCGGCGGGGGTTCCAGGTGTTCGTTCCACGCTTCCAGTCCTCCACACCGAAGCTGGAAGGCTGGCTCTTGTGGTGGTTCCCCTGAACTTTCGGGCAGACGCGCTCCGGCTCGGGCCAGGCCAAAGCTTCGGGGCAGTGTCTGCCCCTCTTTCGCGCGTTGGCGAGTACGCTCGTGTGCTGCC
>DATAYF010000579.1:0-3204 GCA_036272735.1 Ktedonobacteraceae bacterium | reverse complement strand
GACACGCGCTTAGCACTGACAGCAGAAGCAGCCTTGCCTGCTTTCCCCGCGCTAATATCGGCTTTACGTTTCTCATAGGTGTGAAGAAGGCTTATCGCTTGCAAAAAATCCGTTGGTTCAACAGTCTCCAATATCTTTTCGGCCTTAATACGCTGAACTCGTCCTTGTTTTTTACGAAGCCTACTACCGTACCAATCGTCACGTAAATTAAAATTATCTGCAGCAAAACTAGCAGTTACCAACTCAAAAACAGACAGAGGCACGCCGCCAGTATTGACTTTCTCAAATACAAGGCAAACCGCCTCTTTTGTCGTAGATTTATCCAAAACAATGAGGGGCAATTGATAGCTGCGGAAAGCATTCAGGATATTTTTACGGAATTGCATATAATTCTGGAATTTTTCAGGAGCATATTCCTGTAAGCTTTCTTCCTGCTTTAGGGAAGAGCTACTAGAGAAAAACCCTGCTGTTCGTTTGGAGGATCCGAAGGTGGATGAGAAGGTGATTGATGCTTTCTCAGTGATGCAGATAGAGCAGATGTTGAATGTGTTTGATCTCTCGACAGATATGGGGTTTCGTGATTATGTGATTGTGCTCCTGATGCTTGATACTGGCATTCGGCGCTCTGAGGTCGCGGTATTACGTGTTGAGGATGTACAGGAAACCTATATTACTGTTTTTGGCAAGGGTCGCAAGGAACGTCAGATAGGCATTCATCCTCAGATAAGTAACCTGCTCTGGAAGTATATTCATAAGTATCGCCGCCCGCTTCATCCTGGTGAGCCTGCTTTATTCCTTTCGGTGAGTAGCAATCGTTCTGGTTTGCCTTTTGGTCGTGGAGGTATGCGCGGGTTGATTCAGCGTCTGAAAGAACAAACGGGGATTGATGAGGTGCGTTTGTCTGCTCATACATTTCGACACACCTTTACATGTATGTATCTTGATGAAGGTGGAGACTTGTTTAGTCTTTCGCGTGAATTGGGACATTCAAGAATAGAGACGACGGAGAAGTATCTAAAGAGCTTTACGAGTAAAAATGCAAGGATGCAACATGGTGAGCATTCTCCAATCAATCGTATTAAATTGCGTTCTCAGCGAGGAGGGAAGAGGCAGGTGAGAAAATCTAGAGAGTGAAGTATAGCACATGTAACGGTTTTTGAAGTGCTATACTAGTGCTGCGAATTGTCCGAAAAAGAGCCATTGAGGGGGTAAAAACCTTGATGGCTATTTGTGCTGCGTTGGCTTCTGGTGCGGATTGGTTGGATTGGGGAAGGAAAATGAGGTGCTTGGATTTTTGGGGGTAGATGTGCTATAACATAGCAAGAAGAGTGATGATATCGTGCTGCAACATCAAAGGAGCCATATCGTGCAAGATCAGACCACAATCAGCCTGGTAGATGCTATCAGCCCGGAGCATATCAATAATCCCTACGTCATTTATCAGCAGCTACGCGCCGCTGATCCGGTATTGTGGGACGAGAGAATGAGCAACTGGGTCGTCACGGGCTATGCTCAGGTTGTCGCGGGTCTGCGCGACAACCGCTTCTCAGCCGAAACTTTCATGGTTGATGCCTCCGCGTTTCCCGAAGAGGTACGCAACATGCTTGGTTCGACCGCTTATGCCCTGACCAGGCAGATGCTCTTTCTGGACCCGCCAGACCATACACGCCTGCGTAACCTGGTCTCAAAAGCCTTTACGCCGCGCGTCATCGGGCAGATGCGTACGCGCATTCAGGCCATCGTCGACGAGCTGCTCGACAAAGTGCAAGCCCAACACCACATCGAACTTATTCAAGATTTCACCTACCCGCTGCCCGCTATCGTGATCGCCGAGATGCTGGGCGTCCCTAGCGAGGACCGTGACCAGTTCATCCAGTGGACGGGGAGCTTCGCCGCGCTGCTGGGTGGTCACGAGATGACCGTTGAGATGCTCGTGCAGGCATTTCAGGATGTGAGCGAGTTCATCAACTATTTTCGCCAGGTCATCGCGCAGCGGCGCAGCCAGCCTAAGGACGACCTGCTACAGGCCATGATCGCCGCCGAAGAAGAGGGCAACAAACTCAGCGAAGACGAACTGCTCAGCAATTGTGTGCTCCTGCTGGCCGCCGGACATGGCACCACGACACACCTAATCGGCAATGGCATGCTGGCGCTTTTGCGCAATCCCGATCAATGGCAGGTGTTGCGTGAGCATCCCGAACAGATCTCGCTGGCAATTGCCGAATTGCTACGCTACGACAGCCCTGTGCAACTCACCTCGCGCAAGGCAAAAGGTGATCTGGAGCTTGGCGGCAAAACCATCCTCGCCGGTCAAGCGGTGCTCTTCGTGCTTGGTGCGGCCAACCATGATCCTGCTCAATTCGTCAATCCGGACCAGCTTGACCTGCGGCGCTACGAAAATCGTCACGTTGCCTTTGGACATGGTATTCACTATTGCATAGGCTCCCCGCTGGCTCGTCTGGAAGGTGAAATCGCCTTCAGCACGCTCGCAGCCCGCCTGCACAATCCCCACCTGGAAACCGCGCAGCCCGAGTGGTTCCCCAGCGCCGTCTTTCGTGGTTTAAACGAACTGGAAATTTCGTTTTCCTGAAGACTCCCCGTGCGAAAGCAACGGGGGTTCTGAGCGGTCCTTCCACGCTTCCAGCCTTCCTCGTTTGAGGAGGAAGCGTGGCTCTGGTGTCGGTTCGCGCGAGACTTTGAGGCTGAGGGGCTGCAGACGGACTCTGGCACGGGGAATGCCCATGCGACGGCGGCAAGCACTGCCACGCGTTTGCCCGTTGGTGCAATATCGCTCATGCACCGCCCGCAGGCGCGCCTGCGCACCTTCCCAGGGTACTGCGTACCGGGTACATGAGGGCATGGGATCTGCTGCATCGAGGTAGGCACACAGAAAGGCGCTGTAGAGATCCCGCTGCACGGGACCGACGCCACAGGGACAGTGGTGCCATCTCTGGGATACCGGCTTTTTCACCCGCTGTCCACAGCCATGACAAAATTGGCTGAGTCGGGTGGTGCGCGTGGAGACTTCGAGCAGGGTGCCGCCCGTGCGTGGCCCCGGTGCGTCTCAATCGCTCAATGAACATCCCTGGGGCTCGCAGTCTCACGCTTTTGCCGAATTGCTTTTGCCATGCTTTATAGCTGATCTTTTCGAGGATGATGGTGGTGCCGATGCGCACGATTTCATGTGCCATGCGCCCATGCAGG
>DATAYF010000578.1:0-26181 GCA_036272735.1 Ktedonobacteraceae bacterium | reverse complement strand
ATTACGGTATCCTGTTCTACTGCTGGTACGGTTACGGTATCCTGTTCTACTGCTGGTACGGTTACGGTATCCTGTTCTACTGTAGGTACGGTTACGGTATCCTGTTCTACTGTAGGTACGGTTACGGTATCCTGTTCTGCTGCTGGTACGGTTACGGTATCCTGTTCTGCTATTGAATTCTCGATAGGCCGTGGCCGCGCTGGTACTATTCTCGTATCCTGCTCTGTTATTGGATCTTGTTCAGCTTGTAAAGGCTGTGTCTCTGCAGAGATTATATTAACCTTTGTGAATTTTAGTTGTTTAAATTGATGCTTCACTTCGGTTTCATCTGTCCTTTGGGAATTTCTAAACAATGGACTGATAAAGGGCTAAGAGATCAGCAGCGCATTTGTCCCATGTAGGCAATTCGACATTCACTGGCACCAGAGGGTCTCGCAGTTGGTGAATGATTGCCGCTGCCACTTCTTCTGGAGTACTCTCTAAGGGCACAGAGCGTGCAAGCCCACGCTCTGCAAATTCCTGCAAGGCGGTTGTATTGGCAACGAGCACGGGGCGCTTCAGGCTGAGCGCCTCCAATACCGCGATACCCTGGGCTTCATGCTCGCTGAGCAATGTAACGAGGTTAGCCTGTGCAATGATTGAAGCCACGCCGTCTGCATCACCCGGTGGAATTGCCCGAATCTCTACGTACTTTTCAACTCCAAGCTCTTTTGTCATCCGCTGCAGGACCGTTTCATATGGGCCTGTTCCCACTATTCGCAGTCGTACATCTGGAATTTGTTCCAGTACCTTTGGTAACGCTGCAATCACTCGGTGGTGTCCTTTGTACTGTACGAGCCGCCCTATAGAAACAACCAACTTTCCATTCCTCGTTGCCTGCGACGATCCCGCTAATTTAGGTACATGGTGACTACCATTTGGGATGACCGCAAATCGCTCCTTTGCAAGATGTAGCTTCTCACGAAAGAACTCTACTTCCCATTTGGACGGGCCAATCAACCGCTCTGCTCTAGCCAAAAGTGGACGGAGTGCTGTTCGTTGAGCTCCTCGGAACATCGTACGAAAGCGAGATAAATCACCGCCGCTATGAAAAGTGACTACGTAGGGAATCCCAGCTCTCTTCGCAGTAAACATTGCCAGTGGTGCCACGAAAGTATGATACCCCTGGCAATGGACGAGATCCCATTGCCCTTCTGCAATGATACGATAGATGTCTGGAGCTAAATAGTAATCTTTATTGGTTGGCCAGGCTGGCACCCGGATGACTTGTACTCCTTCTACCATCTCGGTCCTCGGAAGCTCACCGCTTACATCGGTAGTCAAAACTGTCACACGAATCTGCGCCCGAGCCAAACGCCATCCTACTTCATAGACATGTGTTTCTATTCCACCTATGTAAGGGAAGTAGCGCGGCGTTACCATCAATATGTTCAGTTCCCTTTTGCCTTTATTCATAGGTTTTTTTCATCTCTCTATCCTTTAAATACATGCATCTTTTCTTATGAATGAATGTATGTATCATTCCTCTTCTTTTTGCAGGATTATTCGCCTGTACATGGATCTGTTCTGTCTTCTCTGAGGCTGAGCAGTAGATGGCGGTTTCATAGCTGGGAGCGCTGTTGTCTCTAGCAGCGAGAGATCTTTTTCTCTCTGATATGGACCGACAACTGGTATTTTCATGGATTGAGTAACAGACGATAATTTCAGCGCTGGTAGTACTGTCGTGTCTAGAAGCCAGACGGCCTGCGCGACCGCGTAGTTTTGTTCTACCGATAACGGCATAGTATCCAGGATGATTCCTTCTTTGGTAGTATTGCGTGCGTAACTGTGGAAAATGAGGAGGTCTGCTCCTACGACCACGCTTCCCGCAGACTGGCCAATTAGCCATGCCCAGCCTGCTCCAGCAATACCCAGCGTTGGAAGCAGAATCCATGCAAGAGTTAACGCAGTGATTGCCATGCCAAGATTGAGTAGAGCGGCTGATCGCAGACGTCTATGCACGCGTAATAAGCTGACATAGATATTGGTAATAGCATCTGGAACAGCCGAAATAGCGAGGAGTGTCAATAAAACCAATCCATGTTGGGGGTAATTCGGTCCGAATAGCGACAAAAGGTAGCGTCCGCCAACGAAGAAGATCAGCAAAATTGGGCTTAACAGCAATCCGATAATCAGTAAACTGTTACGAGCTTTAAGCATAATATCGCTGGCAGTATGCGATCCTTCTGAGAAAAGCGCTGTTGCGACTGCTGGTGAAACCATAAAGAAAACGCTGCACATCATCCATGTCAGGTAGAAGTAAGCATTATCTGTTGCTGAGAGCCTGATTGCTACAAACACTGGTAGAAGGTACATCGGCAACATACCACCAACGCTGATAAAATGATTCCCCGTAAATGACGAGAGCATTGGTCGTATTTGTGCTCGCATACCACGTATAGCTAAATGATAATGCCGTTTAAGACGTGGTATTAATATGAGCGCCGCGAGAAGCACGGTAACTGCTAGAGCGAGAACCCATGAAGCAAAGATTCCTAAAGCACCTATTTGAATGAGCGGTATCATTATCAAAAGCTTGAATATGGCAAAAGCCGCGTTTCGCAATGCCATATTGCTTGAAGCTCGTTCTGCCACAAAAGTCTGGTCTACTAAGGTGGTAACGGTGCATAATATTACACCGATAACAAAGACAAGGATATAAGAGGTATAGTAGTTGGCCGTAGCAAATTGGGGAGATAAAAATGGCAGAACTAATCCTATGACAATCGCGCCCAATAAACTGGTCAAGATTCCTAGAGCAAGGCACATATTCAATGTAAGTGACCACTCGTAATCTGTCTTACGCTTAGGGAGCAATTGCACCATTGCGGTGCCCAGACCTTGATTGGTGAAAATTGAGGTTAGCGTCATGGCTGAGATAAATACTGATGCTAGACCTACATTATGAGGGGTATAGATACGTGCAGCCAGGATCCAATAGAAGTAGCCAATTCCTGATGTAATTACTGTCGAGCACATAATGAAGACACTGTTGCGCAAAAGCGAATCACTTTTTAACCGGTCTATTAACGAGTGTACCAGCGGATAGGAATTTGCGTATTTAGTTAGAGCCATTTAAGAACTTCCTCTTATCGCATCTCTGAATCCGTTTGCGCCTCATCGATAAACGTTTTTAATTGTTCAGCAAGCAGACTGATATTCTCGTTTATAAGTCCCATGTATGGACCAGGAAGGAAGACGGCGCGATTATTCTTTTCGGCCACCTGCCATTTCGGTCTGAACGCATCATCATCACCAGCCCAAATAAATACGCCGTGTTCTGGTGAAAAACGCGGTGTATAACCAGCGCCAATCCAGGTAAAGACACCTACAAAATCTTTATAGAGCGCTTCTACCGGAGGAAACAGAACGTTTAATCTTGGTTCCTGGGCCAGCAGTTTGGGAAAGTCTTTGATTTTAACCCTGGTTGGTGGCAGAACCTTCCTATAGACATGTCGTAGCATGTGGCGCGTATACAAAAAACAATGCAATTGTTTGAGCATACTCATGTGAAGTAGGGTACCTGCGAGAGCAATCGCCTTGCGTATCCTTCTGTGATAGTCGGTAATTTTAGCCGGTGCGATGAGCACCACCAGGTCTACTTTTTGCCCCTGCTCCTGAAGTTGACGTGTCATTTCATAGGCGATGAATGCCCCGCTGCAAAAGCCTCCCAGTAAATAGGGACCTTCTGGTTGAACAGTGCGCAACGCTTGCAGATGAGCTGCCGCCAGTTCTTCTAGCGTTAATGACTTATTCGGACTGTTACAATCATACGAATCAAACGTATAGAAGGGCTGACTGGACCCAATTGCGCGGGAAAGCGCGACGCAAAATAATGGAGGTCCTCCACCAGCCCAGGCACCATGCAAAAAGAAAAAGGGGCGTTTGAATTGTTTTGATTTTCCTACTTGAATAGTGTGCAGAGGCACCTGCGTATTCGGCTGTATTGGTTGCATAGTTTTCAGCATAAACGTGATATCCCTTCAATTGCCCTGCCCTAATAATTGGTTTATAAATGAGAATATATAAAGATTACAGGTTGTTCATTGCGAAAAATTTATAAAACCTACATTGATAATACCGCATTTCCTAATGCTCGTATCAAAAATGCCCAAAATTCCTATCAAGGAAAGAAAAAAAAGTGACGTATTCTCATGTTTACTGTTTAATGTGTAAAAAATAAACACTCACTCCCTATCAAGTAAGTGAGATCAATACACCCAAATAACCTATGTTCGCAGTACATTCACAGAAACAGACCTCGAGGCTTTTTCCAAATAGCGTCGAGGTTCGTCTCTGTTTTCTGAACATCAGAAGCTCAGTCTATTGACTATTCGATTGAAACCTGTTAATGTTGTAGCAAGGTGCTTTAGCAAGCCACAAAGCATCAGCGTACACACCTGCAACGTTGTAGGAAACAATCTCTCCCCAGGGATATATGCTGTACGCGTTTCTTGTAGTCATGTCTGACGTTCAATGGTGAATGTAGGTGGTGCCTATGAGTGAGACAACCGTTCGTGATCTACGCCGCACGGAAATCGTGACTGTGGCGCGTGACCTCTTCAGCCGCAAAGGCTACCACGGCACAACGATACCCGATATTGCGCGCGCTGCTGGTATCAGTACCGGTCTCATCTACTACATCTTTTCCAGTAAAGAAGATATTCTGCTCGCCAGTTGTGAGGGGAGTACTTCCTACCTGCTGGACGTGTTCGAGCGCACACGCGATATCGCTCATCCACTCGAACGTTTCGATGCCATTGTGCGTGATCTCTATACCTCGTTGGATAAGGGGTCGAAACAGCTTATCATCGTCTACAAAGATATTTCCACACTGCAACGCCCAACCCGCCAGCGCATCCTGTCACTGGTCAAAAGTTTCGATACCCATTTTATGCAGCTCTTCGAGGAGGGGCAACGCGCGGGCATCTTTTCACCAAACATCCCAGAACCTCGTGTGCTCGCGGCCAGTGTTCTTGGTCTTGGGCACCTGTGGGCCTTGCAGAAAACCTGGCATTTCGCGCCGCAGATTAGTTTGGACGCGTACATCTCTGCCCAACTGGCCTATTTTCACGCGCAGTTACTAGAAGGGGTGGCAGATACCACCCCCTCTCACGAGTTGTATCGTCAAGCGGAAAAAATTTCGTCTGACGATGGACAGGCTTCGTAAATACTGAGAAAAATACATACGCATATTTCTTTCTAGAATCTCGACGAAAGTAAAGGACATGCAGTCAGCATGTCATCGTCCTATGGCGCTCGTTACGCGAGCTGACTTTGCGACTTTTCGTGAGCCGTCTATCAGTCTATCAGATAGAGCTTATGCCGTTGTTGCATAGGTTATGAGGAGGAACAGCTATGGATTTTCGCCTGACCGATGAACAGCAGATGGTCAAAGAGACCGTACGGGCCTTCGTGAAGAGAGAGCTTCTCCCGTTGGAAGGTGAGGTGTTGCGTAACGAGCGTGAGGGGCGACCCGGCATCGAAAGGGCCCAGTTGCGCCAGTTGCAGCTCAAGGCAAAAGAATTGGGCTTCTGGGGCATCAATACGCCCGAAGAGTATGGCGGGGCGAACCTCGGGCCGGTAATGACCGCCATCGTTGGTATGGAGCTTGCCCGCACCTTTGTGCCATTCAATTTTGGAGGCTATGCCGACAATATCCTCTATTTTTGTAACGAGGAGCAGAAGCAGCGCTACCTGATCCCGACAATTAACGGCGACCGTCGCTCCTGCTTCGCATTGACGGAGCCGGGCGCTGGCTCGGATGCCGCCAATATTTCTATGCCAGCGGTAAAAGATGGCAAGTATTGGGTACTCAACGGCGAAAAAATCTTCATCACCAACGGCAATGAGGCCGACTTCGTGATGGTCTTTGCTGTCACCGACCGGGAGAAGGGGGCGCATGGTGGCGTGACCTGCTTCCTGGTTGATCGCGAGATGGGGTGGCGCTCGAACTACATTCCCACAATGGGTGAGTGGGGACCGGCCTCGCTGTATTTCGAGAACGTGCGTGTGCCAGAGGAAAACATCCTTGGTGGGCTGAACCAGGGCTTTAACCTGGGCATGCAATGGATCGGGGCAGGGCGTTGGAATATCGCCGTGCGTGCCGTCGGTGCCGCTGAGCGCTTGCTGCAAATGGGCATCGATTACGCCAAAACGCGTACGACGTTTGGCAAGCCTATCGCAGAACGGCAGGCGATTCAGTGGATGCTTGCCGACTCGCACGTCGAGATTGAGGCCACAAAATGGCTCGCCCTGCATGCCGCGTGGCTGGCCGAACAGGGCCAGGATACCCGTCACGCCGCCTCCATCGCCAAACTGCATGGCTCGAACATGGCAAATCACGTGGTGGATCGCGTGTTGCAGATTCATGGTGGCATGGGTTACACCAAGGAGCTACCAATTGAGCGCTGGTATCGCGAAATGCGCCTCTGGCGCATCTTCGAAGGCACAGATGAGATACAGCGTTTCATCATCTCGCGCAACCTCCTGCGCGGTCATGTGAAGGTTGGTGAGGAACTCTAATGGGTGCGTCTTCTCAAGCAGCAATCGTGGGTGTGGCCGAGTCCGATCTTGGCCGTACCCCCAACAAGACCGTGCTGCAACTTCAGGCACAGGCGGCCAGGGCGGCGCTGGATGACGCTGGATTCGGCTGTAACGACGTACAGGCGCTATTTTGTGCTGGCAATTGGGCCTGGTCGCCGAACTTGATGTTGGCTGAGTACCTGGGCATCCAGCCGCGGTACACCGACACGACGAATATTGGTGGCTCCTCCTTCGAGGCTCATATCGGGCACGCGGTCGCTGGCATCGAAGCAGGTTTATTCGATGTCGCGCTTATCACCTATGGCAGTACGCAACGCTCGGATCGCCTCCCAGGTGGTCGGAGCATGCCTTTTTTTCGCTTGACCGAGCAGTACGAGGGTCCCTTTGGACTGCCGACCCCCGTTGGCGCGTACGCGCTCGCCGCCATGCGCCACATGGCCGAATATGGCACGACGAGTGAGCAGCTTGCCGAGGTCGCGGTTGCCACGCGCAAGTGGGCGACGCTTAACGAGAAGGCCATGATGCGCGACCCCATCACGATTGAGGACGTGCTGAACTCGCGTTGGATTGCCGAACCGCTGCACCTGCTGGATTGCTGCCTGGTGACCGATGGTGGTGGGGCAGTGGTTGTTGCCTCGGCGTCGCGTGCCAGGCAGACGCGTAAGGCTCCGGTATGGGTGCTTGGGCATGGCGAGTCGCACACACACAATAGTATTGCCAACATGCCCAACCTTGCTGTACACCAGGCGGCGGTAGCGTCCGGCCAGGCAGCGTTTGCGATGGCTGGTCTCACACAGGCGGATATCGATGTTGCGGAGATCTACGACTCGTTTACGATCACCGTCATCATGACGCTGGAAGCCCTCGGCTTCTGTGCGCGTGGCGAAGGTGGCGCGTTCGTCAGTGGGCAGCGCACGGCACCGGGCGGGCCATTTCCGATGAATACCAACGGGGGTGGATTATCGTACTGTCACCCAGGCATGTACGGTATTTTTCTGCTCATCGAGGCCACGCGGCAGCTACGCGGCGAGTGTGGTCCGCGCCAGGTAGAGGGTGCGCGTCTTGCGCTCGCCCACGGCACGGGTGGTGTGCTCTCATCGGCGGCCACGGTTATTCTTGGAAAGGATTGACAGCTATGCCAGCACATATTCCACAACCTCTGGTCGACGGGGACTCGCGCCCCTATTGGGAAGGTCTGGCGCGTGGTGAACTGTTGATCCAGCGTTGCGATGCTTGCTCCCGTTACGTGTTTTATCCACGCTCGATCTGTCCGCACTGTTTCGCTGACCAGCTTTCGTGGGTTGCGGCAAGCGGCAACGGCACGATCTACGCGTATACGGTGGTGCACCAGGCCTACGGGCCGTTCGCTGATGGCGTGCCTTTCGTGATCGCCATTGTCGAACTGGAGGAAGGTGTGCGTATGATGACGCGCATCGTCGATGCTCAGCGCGAGCGCGTCGCAGTCGGTGTGGCTGTGCGTGTCACCTTTGCACCGGTTGATGAAGGCCTGACGCTTCCCTATTTTCAACTGGTCGAGTAGCCTAATAGAGGCTGTCAGTGCCTTATCGCAAGGTAGAAGAGTACGCCTCTATGGGCGGTATGAGCGTACAATGAGGTATGAGCGTATGTCTGAAAGATATCGTATAGCACCCGAACGGCTGCACACATTTCTGCGCCCGCGCAGTATCGCGCTCATCGGGGCAACCGATAACTCCCGCTGGTCGCTTTGCACTTTCGAGAACTTGAAACGCTTCGAGTTCCCCGGCCCGATCCACCTGGTGAACCCAAATCGCGAGATGGTGCATGGTCAACGTGCCTTGAAATCGTTGCGCGAGTTGGACGAGCCGGTAGACCTCGCCTTCGTCATGGTGCCAACGCAGCACGTCTTCGCGGTCGTCGAGGAGGCCGCCGCGCTGGGCACACGGCAGTTCGTTGTGCTCACCTCGGGCTTTAGCGAGGTGGGAGCGGCGGGTGCGCAGCTTGAGCGCGACCTGCTCACGTTCGCACGCGAACACGATCTGTTGATCCTGGGTCCGAACGGCAACGGTTTTATCAATGTGACCGATGGCATTACCCCTTATGGCTTGCCGATCTCGCCGCCGCTGATCGCTGGTCCGGTTGGGGTGGTATTGCAGAGCGGCGCGCTGGCGAGTGCGGTGCTGGCGTTTGCCCAGGCCCATGCTATTGGGCTGAGCTTGCTGGTCTCGATGGGCAACGAGAGCATGCTCTCCGTGACGGATGTGGTGGATTACCTGCTTGCGGACGATAACACGCGGGCAATTGCGCTGTTTCTGGAAAGCGTTCGCCAACCGGATGAGCTACGGCGCATCGCCGATAAAGCACGTGCGCGTAACAAACCGATTGTGGCGCTCAAGATCGGTCGTAGCGAGATGAGCGCACGTACGGCCCTGGCCCACACCGGTGCGCTCGTTGGTGACGACGCGGTGAACGAGGCCGTTTTCCGCCAGCTTGGGATTATGCGCGTCCACTCGCTCGAAGACCTGCTGATCACGGCTGGCCTGGCCGGTTATATCGGGCCGCTGCCTGGCCGTCGTATGGGCGTGGTCACTCCTTCCGGCGGTGCGTGTGACATTCTTTCCGACCTGGCGCAGGATGAAGGCATCGCGCTGCCGGACTTCGCACCCGAGACGGTCGCACGTCTGCAAGCGATGCTGCCATCCTTCTCGTCGGCGCACAATCCCCTCGATGTGACCGGCTACATCGTCGTTGACGGCACGCTGCAACAACGCGCGCTCGAAGTGGTCGTTGATGACCCCAACATTGACTTTGTGCTGAACCTGGCGAGCATCGAAGGGTCCCGCGAGCTTACGGCGGTCGCGCTGGCGTCGATCCACGAGCAGTATAGCCACCTGGCTGAAACGATACGCGCAGCGCGGCTGCCGGTGGTGCTTGTCTCCAACACGTGCCTGGACCTTACCGCGACTGCTCGCTCTATTGTCGATCTTACGAAGCTTCATTTCATCGCTGGTATGGAGCACGGTATACACGCGCTGGGCCGGTTGCTCTGGTGGTCTGAGACGAGCCGTGCAGTGGCCGCAGCAAACAATCAAGAAGAGGCATTGCCAGCAGCGCCACGGGTCGCGTTCCCACTCGTGGGCAGTTGGTCCGAGGCGCGGGCGCGTACGTTGTTGCAGAAGGCTGGTATTCCGCTGGTCCCTGGCATCCTTGCTACATCTGCTCAGGAGGCCGTGCAGGCGGCGAGTACGCTTGGCCTGCCTGTGGCGCTCAAAATCCAGTCCCCAGCGCTGGCGCACAAGAGCGACGTTGGGGGTGTCGCGCTGAACCTGAGCACGGAGGACGCTGTACGCCAGGAGTTCACCACCATGCTGGAACGCGTACAAGCAGCGAGTCCTGAAGCCGAGATTGAAGGCGTGCTGGTAAGTCCAATGCGCGGGGCTGGTGTGGAACTGCTGGTCGGCATCGTGCGCGACCCGCTCTGGGGGCTCGTGCTAACGCTGGGGCTTGGTGGGATCTGGACCGAGGCGCTCAAGGATACAGCGGTACGCGTGTTGCCGATACAGCGTAGTGATATCGCGGCCATGCTCGGCGAACTGCGTGGTAGTGCGCTGTTGCGTGGAGACCGTGGGCATTTGCCGGTTGATTCGCATGCGCTCTGCGACGTTATCTATCGTATAAGCGTGCTGGCTCGTACGCTTGGCCCTCAGCTTGCCGCGCTTGAGATCAATCCGCTGTGGGTCGATGGCTCCCACATTGAGGCGCTCGATGTTCTGCTGGCCTGGCGGGATCAGCATGGATAGTTGCTATATTTTTGAGTATGTATGGGGCCGGGCACCATACATACTCATCAATATAGCTCATTTTACGAGAAGTTTTTGATACATTTATATTTGGGAGGAGAAATATATCATGGGTAAACTTGATGGTCGTGTTGCTTTTGTGACCGGGGCAGGAAGAGGCATTGGGGCTGCAACCGCTTTACGCCTGGCGGAAGAGGGGGCACGCGTTGTGCTCGCGGACATCGATACCGAGGGTTGCAAGCAAGTAGTCTCCGAAATAGAGCGTGTGGACTCGCAGGGCCTGGTGGTATCGTGTAACGTCGCTGATAGGGCGGCGGTCGATGCCGCTGTACAGCAGGCGGTGGATCACTTTGGGCGGCTGGATATTCTGGTCAATAATGCTGGAGTGTTGCGCGATAATTTGCTATTTAAGATGACGGACGAGGATTGGGAGACGGTCATGAACGTGCATCTGCGCGGCGCATTTTTGTGTAGCAGGGCCGCACAGGCGCACATGGTCAAGCAAAAATACGGGCGCATTGTCTCGCTTTCGTCGACCTCTGCCCTGGGCAATCGTGGTCAGAGCAACTATTCTACAGCGAAGGCGGGCCTTCAGGGCTTGACGCGCACGCTAGCTATCGAGCTTGGCCCCTTTGGCGTTACCGCCAACGCGGTTGCGCCGGGCTACATCGATACCGAAATGACGCGTGAGACTGCACGACGCCAGGGTTTCGACCCACAGGCACAAATAGAAGCGGCCTCGAAGGTTATTCCGGTCAGGCGTGTTGGTCAACCACGCGACGTTGCCAATGTCATCTGCTTCCTCGCCTCGGACGATTCCAGCTACGTCAACGGCCAGATCATTTACGTCGCCGGTGGCCCCCGCGTCTAATAGCCGGATTGTAAGGAGCAGAGGCGGCATTTGACGTAGGGACCGATTTATCGTGTCCGGCGTACCCCATCGACCAACGTGCATCGCAGCCGCACCGTTGCCAGGCGATGGGTTGGTTAGTCATAAGGCGAGGCGGACACGATAAATCGGTCCCTGCGGTTTCTAGGTGTATCTATTTCTTTAAAAAGGAATAACTGCTTATGTTTGACCAGAGCAAGATTGGGCAAAGCTTTGCCCCTTTCACGATTGAAGTACCGCGCAACAAAATTCACGAATTGACCAGCGCTATTGGCGACGAAAATCCTGTCTATCATAGCCAGGAGGCGGCGCAGGAAGCGGGTTTTCAGGATGTACCTCTTTCGCCAACGGCTCCCACGCTGTTTAACTTCTGGGGGAGCAGGCAACGTGGCAGCAGCATGGCGAGCCTGGGTATCAACGTGCAGCGCATTCTGCATGGTGAAGAAGAATATGAATACCTTGCTCCTATCTATCCCAACGATGTTTTGACCGGCATTTCGACCGTCGTCGGTGGGAAAACGCGCCGGGGCAGTGATGGCTCCTCTTTGGACATCATCACCACCGAGACGCGCTATACCAATCAGCACAATCATCCCGTCCTCAATACGCGCACAACGATAGTGGTACGCGAGTAATGAGGTGTCGCTCAGTTTATTGTATGAAAGGAGGTGTGTCTAGCGTATCTTTCCGTGCTCTCTTTCATTTGTTCATCGTCGAGAGTCTCTTTTCAAGCGAGGAAGCTACATCATTTTACTATGTCCTTATTTTGAAACCCAACGCCACTAGCGTAGCTAGCGTCCAGGGTTTTGGATAAGTAGTATGTAGAACCGGCATAAAAACCGAGGAGGGTTTTTGATGGACACTCGTCAACATGGCATCTGGCAACGCAGCCTTGAGCACTATCCAACCGGTGGTCGGCGAGTCTGGTATCTGGCACTCGCCGTCATCGCAACCATCATCTTGTATTACGAGTTGTATACGCTCGCTTCTGTTGTCCCGCTCATCCAGGTCGCTTTTCATCTTTCACTTACCAACTATGTCTACGCCATCGTCCTGGGAAATCTGCTTGGAGCCGTAACCGCCATCTTCGGCGGTCTCTCCGACCGCATAGGACGAAGCAACCTGATCGTATACGGCCTGCTCGTCACCGGTATTGTCACCATTGCCCTGGCCTTCACCACCACAACGATCTCGTTCTTTATCTTATATTGGGTACTAGGATTTGTCGAAGGGTTGATCCTTGTCGTAACTCCAGCCCTGGTGCGTGACTTCTCGCCCCGCCTGGGACGGGCTGCGGCTATGGGCTTCTGGACGGTTGGTCCGGTTGGTGGAAGCGTGCTGGCAACGATTGTCGCCAGTCTGACCCTGCCGATCTACCATAACTGGCAGTCGCAATATGTGATTGCGGGTATCGTCGGCATTGTCGTCTTCGTGCTCTGCTTCTTTGGTCTACGTGAGCTTTCGCCGGGAATGCGCGACCAGGTTATGACTTCGTTGCGCGAGAAAGCGACCATCGAGGAGCGTGCTGGTAGCATCGATGTCGCCGCTGCTGTTGCGCATCCGTGGAGGCAGATGCTCACTCCACGCGTTATCTTTAGTTCAATCGGTATCAGCGCCTTCTTGCTGATCTACTTTGCCGCCGTGGGCTTTTTTCCTCTCTACCTGACCACCATCTTTAAGTTCTCGCTGTCGCAGGCGAACGGGCTGGTCGGCATTTTCTGGATCGTCAATGTGGTGGCGGCAATCGTGATTGGCCTGATTTCTGACCGCACGATTGTGCGTAAACCCTACATGCTCGGGGGGGCCATCGCCACGATTGTGGTCACGATTCTCTTTATCAGCCGTATCGGTCAGCCGACCGGCGCGACCCTGATGGCGATTTTCCTCGCTCTTTTTGGCATCACGCTTGCGACGGCGTACGTCACGTGGATGGCGTCCTTCACAGAAACCGTTGAGAGCATCAACCCCGCGCTTGTGGCGACTGGCCTCTCGGTTGAAGGCTCGATCCTGCGTATCTTTGTAGTCGTCTCAACATTAGCGTTGCCCATCGTGGTCGGTAATGGCCAGGGTTGGGGTACGTGGTGGTGGGTATGTATTGTAGGTATGGTGGTATTCATCCCGACCATCTTTATCAATATCGGCCATTGGAGTATGACGCGGGCCAGAGCAGAAGTGCAAAGTAGTGAAGGGGCTCCGACTACTCAGGTTGAACCGACGATAGGCTGAAAGGAAGCAAGTAGCTGAGGGAGGTCGAGTAATAGTTTATGATGAGGCGGGAAGCCAGCTCCGTCTCTACATGCAGGGAAACCAGAGCTAGCCTCTGGCTTCCCTGCATGTTTCATACCAGATTGCGTTCTGAGTAACGTGCATTTCAGAAATACCTTTTTAGAATGCAAGGTGGTACCACATGGTCGCCCGTGTATGATAGAGGTAGACAAACATATTTGACGATGTGGGTGAAGAAGTTGATTGGTGGTATACGAGGATATATGTTAGAAAGTAGCATGATGTGTGGTTGGTCAGGTGCGCATGATTGTGCTGAAGGCACGAGCGGGCGTTATAGGGAGCGTCTGACGCATCCGCTTGTCCGACATAGAGACAAACTGCGGCAAGCAAGCTGGGACGAGGCGCTAGACGCGGTTGTACGGCGGTCGAAGGCACTGCTGCGTAGACGGAGTGGGAGCGCCTTCGGTTTTTATAGTACCAGGCAACTGTTGCTTGAGGAATATTATACGTTGGACGTTCTCAGCAGAGCAGGGCTTGGCACTCCACACGTGGATGCAACAACCAGCCTGTGCACGGCGACCACATCTGCGGCTATGCAGAACGTTCCTCGTTACGCTTTGCCAGGATTGTTGGAGGGCGCTCTGCCAGGAGCACGGCACTGGGATGATCCACTCTCTATTCAGGAGTTGGCGCGCCTCTGGAACGTTGAGCTAGGCAGGATGCCACACGAGAGCGAACCCACGCATGCGATGCAGATCTTGCGTTACGCGGAGCAGGGTCTGGTGAAGTTGCTCTGGGTGATTGGCACAAATCCAGCCGTATCGTTGCCGGATGTGTCGCGTACACACAAAATTTTGCAGCAAAAGGGTCTGTTTCTGGTTGTGCAAGATGCATTTATGACGGAAACCACGCCCTATGCCGATGTCGTGCTTCCTACGGCTATCGAGGGCGAAAAAACCGGTTATTTGGTCGATATGCAGCGTGCCCTGCATGTCTCATACCAGGTGAGCGAGCCGCCTGGCGAGGCTCGTGCAGACCTTGCTATCCTGCTTGACTACGCCAGGCGTATGAGTTTTCGTGATAAAAATGATGCTCCGTTGGTAAAGTGGAGCGATCCAGCAGGCGCGCTTGCCTCCTGGAAGGAATGCGCGCGCGACTGCTCGTACGATTATACGGATGTAAACTATGCTGAGCCGGTGATGTTCGAGCGCGTTGCTTGCGGCCGAGATATGACTGGTGTCGGTGCCTTATAGGAGTGGCTACTCAGGTAATCTTTGATACCGAGCGGATTTTTTTGCAGGCTAGAGATGCTAAAGAAGATGCCGCCCTTGACCGCTGGGAATTGCAGGTTATATTTCAACTGGTTGGGTATCTCGTTGGGATTGGACCACGGGCCAGGAGTTGCATTGATCTTATAGGCCGCCTGACCAATATAAAGCTTGACGTTTTTTCCCTGTACCTCTTTCGCCCACCACGGTACCAGTTTCGCGTAGTCTGCTGCTGCAAAGCCAATGTTCCAGTAGATTTGGGGGACGATGTAGTCGATCCAGTGGTTGCGAATCCATGCGCGTGTATCCGCGTACAGATCGTCGTAGTCGGTCTGACCGGCGTGCGTATCTGAGCCTGATGAGTCAACCGTTTTGTTGCGCCATACACCAAACGGACTGACCCCCAATTGTACCTGTGACTTGATGCGTTTGATACCGTTGTACAGTGTATGCATGAACTGGTTCACATTATCACGTCGCCAATCGCTGATGTTGGAAAATTTGCGTGCTCCATACTTTTGATAGGTTGCTTGATCAGGAAACGTTTGTCCGGCAATACGGTACGGGTAGAAGTAGTCGTCCAGATGGACCGCATCGATGTTGTAGTTGCGGACCACTTCGAGAATACTCTGGATGATGTAGTTCCTGGCCGCTGGAATGCCTGGGTTGAAGTAGAGTTGTCCGCCATAGGTGACGACCCAGTCGGGATGCTGGCGTGCTGGACTGTTGGGGGCGAGTTGCGAAAGTTGGTCGTGTAAGCTGACGCGAAAGGGATTGAACCAGGCGTGAAATTGCATGCCACGTGTGTGGGTCTGTTGCAGCATGTACGCGAGTGGGTCGTAGCCGGGATTTTTCCCCTGTACGCCCGTTAAGTACTGCGACCAGGGCGCGTACTTCGATGGATAAAACGCGTCGGCTGTTGGCCTGACCTGTACCACGGCGGCGTTCATGTGCATCTGTTGCATGCCATCGAGCAGTTGTATGAATTGTTGTTTTTGTTGAGCTACTGGTAATCCTGACGCGAAAGGCCAATCGGTATTGGTAATGGTGGCGATCCAGGCTGCTCTAAACTGTTGTGTGGGTGTGGTAGACATCTGATGTTGTGCACTATTGCTCGGATTTGACGCTCTGGCAGGGGTAACAACCCATGCAAATGCTGTTTCCACCATGAGCAGCATCACGGCTGCTGCTACTACGCAGGATAACATGCGCACGCGTCGCGCGTCCTGCATTCGCTCCTGATCGTAACTAGAATATTGCATACCCAACCTCCCAAACCCTTCATAGAATATATAATGCTCTTTTGAGTATAGGTTGCTTTTCTAAGTCTGTCAAGCTACAAATAACGGTGTCCGATGCACACGCGCAAACAATTGGGCCAGGGTAAGTGTTTCTTGCCAAAACCGTAGCCCACCTCTTCGATAGTGATGGCGGGCACGGCAAAATGTGCCGCGGTCGCGAGAATAGCGGCACCGGTTGGCGTGACCAGTTCTCCTTCTATGGGGCTGGGTACCCACGGTGCTTTGACACGTTTGAGGATCTCTAGCGTGGCGGGCGCTGGAATGGGCATGATGCCGTGGGCCATGCGCTGATGCCCGTGTGTTAGCGGTAGCGGTGAGGCGTACAATTGCGTAATACCCAGCGTATGCAATGCAATGGCTGTTCCAACGATATCGACAATAGAATCGACCGCACCAACTTCATGAAAATGTATCTCTTCAAGCGGGACGTGATGAATGCTGGCCTCGGCCTCACCCAGGGTGCGGAAAATAGCGAGCGCGGTCTCACGTACCGCCGCTGGTAATGATGAGTCCTGTAGCAGCGTAGCGATGGCGCTGAAATGACGTGCGGGCTGTGTTTCCTCGTCCAGTGTGACTTCGCAACGTGATCCACCCAGGCCTTGATCCTGAAATGGGGTGAGTTGGAGATGATAACCGCCGATAGGTACAGCCGCCAACTGCTCTTGCAGCGTATCGAGCGGCAAACCCGCGTCACAAAAAGCTCCCAGGAGCATATCACCACTGATGCCCGAATGGCAATCGAGATACGCTATTTTTTCTGGCGTGAGTGTTGTCTTTACCATATTTTCTGCATGTTCCAACGGGTATCCTCTTTATCCTAACAGTGTTGTGTCGCTATTCAAGGAAACGTCCGACCAACGTCCTGAGTAACGAAACCATCGTCATTTGTCAGCCTGTGGGCCGATATGGTACACTATATATAATAAACACTTTATATTTCCCCCTCCTTTTTGTGGGGAGCCTCATTATATATGGTTGTGAAAAGTAGTAGCAACGACCCAAAACAAGAGATACATAATGATTGAATCGATGGAGATTGGTGATAAAATTTATGCAGCTTTTGATGAGCTGAGCCAACGTGCGACGCGGCAACGACGCATCATCGCCGACCATTTAATCGCTCTGGCACAAAGCGGGGCCGATTTTACCACAGATGACCTCTGGCAAGAACTCCGTCAAGAGACGAATATCGGGCGAGCCACTGTCTTTCGCTCGGTGGAAAAACTCGTGGACAAAGGTATCCTGGATCGTATCGAGTTTGCCGATGGCACGCACCACTATCGTGTGTGTGGCAACCATCACCACCATCACCTGACCTGCACGCAATGCCACAAAGTTGTGGAAGTAGACCTGTGTTTACCACGAGAACAATTAGCAGCCATTGGCAATCAGACGGACTTCGCCATCGAGGGTCACTCACTGACGCTGTTCGGCCGTTGCTCCCAGTGCCGTCACTAGCAATATCTCTGCTGCATGGTATTGTTCCGGGGGCCACGGGATCACTCTTGCTTTCGGATATACTCTCTGGTATACTCAGCCGGTTGAAATATCGTTTCTTCAAGCAAAAAGGAGCAACAGTAAGTGAAATACACCCCTACTCTCATGTTGTGTGCCGCATCTGCTAACAGCTCGGTACTGCTCTCTTAAGGCATCTTACCGCTTCACGTCATCATAAGGACATGGATACCTATCCCCCTTGTGTCATGCCACGCTCAATGCAGAATCGCTTCAGCATATACACCCCGGAGTGATATATGTCGTTCGTGCATGTGCATGAACGCCACTGGTACACACTTCTCGATAACTTCAACAATCAATCGCGATAGAGTGCAGCAGAGGCAAGTCTCTGCGCTTCGATGCAGCACGCCTTTATTCGCTAAAAAGCATTAAGGAAGGAAACGTGAATCGACACAACGTAACAGGCGAAATTAAAACAGAGGTTACAGCAAGTGATCGAGCAAATATTGCCAGGCTGATCGAGGATTATCGCCTGTATGAGGGTGTGGACTTTCTCGTTCCCCTGGAAGAGATGCTCGCACCATCAGGAAACGAACCAGCACTGTTACTCCATTATCAGGGTGATATCCTCACCGGCTTTGCCTACCTCCAGCACCTCCGACCTGACTCAGAGATCGAGATCTACGGTATGGTGCATCCAGATCACAGGCGTAAAGGCGTAGGAACGACTCTCTTTGAGGCAGCGAAGGCTGTCTGGCACCAGAGAGGTGCTAGCGGCCTGCTGCTGGTTTGTGATGGCGCCTTACCCTCCGGCAAAGCGTTTGCCTCCGCAAACAAGGAAGAATATCGTTTTTCAGAACATCGCATGGTACTTGATCCAGCCAGCATCAAGCGTCCCCAACTGTTACAAGGACAGCAGGTACAGTTCCAGCGCGCAGAAGTTACCGAAGTTCCAATCCTCACCCATCTCGTTTCGCAGGCATTTGACGCATCTGAAGAGGAGATGGAAAACTGGATCACGGAGGCTATTCTAGCAGACAACCAACGTTTTTACATCGGCCTGCTTGGCAGGCTGCCAATTGGGGAACTCAGAACTGTCAGCTTTGGTGAGCAGATCGATATCGCGACCTTTGGCGTACTACCTCCCTATCGCGGGCGGGGCTACGGTCGGCAAATGCTCCTGGCAATCGTTGACCTGCTGCTTGAAGAACACTGGCCTGACATCGCTCTTGATGTAGAGACAAAGAACGCCAATGCTCTCGGACTCTACGAGTCTTGCGGCTTCCGTAAAATCAGGACATGCGATTACTACCAGGTAATCGCATGAGGGCCTGCTCGCTCGTATGCTGATATAAGATAGAGCCTGTAAATCGCCAGATTTTATGAGTAGAAGCTGATGATTTACAGGCTCTATCTTATTCGTAGGAGAATTAAATAGCCTTGTGCGAACATAACCCCATCTTGACAAAAGGTATTAGCCTGCCCTAATATCTTATTGAGCAGGTCGGATATGCAAACGGCTTGCTGAAATTATCGCAAGCCATGTCAGGTGATCCACGTTGACCTCATATGCCCTGTATGGTGTTGAGGCTCGTGGTGGAACCTGAAGCTCGGAGCAACGGTGGCAGAAAGGAATCACTTGTGCCCACTGGTACGGTTATTCTACTTGGGGCGTTTGCCGGTCTCACTATTTACCTCGGATTACCTATCGCTTTTTTGAAACGCGCTCCTCTCTCGTTAAAAGCGTTCTTGAGCATGCTAGCGACTGGCATACTGCTCTTCTTGCTGTATGATGTCGTCAGTAAAGCGACCGAGCCAATCAACACCTTGATCGCTGAAGTACATACACAGCATGCCAGCGGCTTCGCGCTGGTGGGCAGCGTTGCTCTGGTCGTTCTTGGGCTGTTGATTGGCCTCGTTGGCCTGGCCTATTTCACGCGCTATCTTAGCGGCCGTGTTACCAACCCGGCGCGTCGAGCTTCACAATCTGTCGTAGCTCCTGAGCCTGCGCTTGCTGGCGTGAGCGCTGCTACCGATGCACGTGATGTTGCTGCTGCAAAGCAGGCGCAGGCAACACCCGCCGCCGTAGCTCCTGCTGCTGGTGAAATGTCAACCAGAACGCTTGCACTCGTCATTGCAACCGGTATTGGCTTCCACAACTTTTCTGAAGGCTTAGCTATCGGACAATCGGCGGCTTCCGGCGCTTTGCAACTTGCGATAGTCCTGATTATCGGCTTTGGCTTACATAATATGACCGAGGGTTTTGGCATTGCTGGTCCGATGACTGGCCAGCGGGTATCGTGGAAATTTATCGCGCTTCTGGGGCTGATTGGTGGTGGTCCGACGTTCCTGGGCACGGTTGTTGGCATTGCCTTCCAATCGACGTCGGTTTTCATTTTCTGCCTGGCCCTGGCCGCGGGCGCAATCATCTACGTCGTCACCGAACTGCTCGGTGTTGCCAAGCGCTACCATATGCCTGAGATTGTGATGTGGGGGTTACTGATTGGTTTCCTGCTTGGCTACGTCACCGACCTCATCGTCACCTACGCCGGTGCATAACCTGCTCCTGCACCTTCCATCGCAGGCCGTCGTATGCTACCATTAGTATTGTCGAGTAAGTGCGCGCTTGCTTGATCAACGATGATGTGAAAGTTAGTTTAGGAGTATAAATGTAGCCATGCCAAAGATAACCTTCTTGGGAGCAGGAAGTACCGTATTCGCACGTCAGCTTATGACCGATATTTTGCAGATCGAGGATTGTGACGAGGGGACGTTTGCACTGGTCGATATCGATGCTGCACGCCTGGAACTGGCCCAGCAGATTGCTGAAAAACTGATCGAGAAAAGTGGTAAACACTGGCGGGTCGAAGGGTCAACACAGCGCCGCGATGTGCTTGCCGGTAGCGATTTCCTCATTAATACGATTGAAGTTGCCGGTCTGGCGAATGTGCGCCACGATTTTGATATTCCTCTAAAATATGGTATCAACCAGTGTATCGGCGATACCATCGGCCCTGGTGGCATCTTCAAAGCCTTGCGCACCGGTCCCGCGTGGTTGGATATTCTGCACGATGCTGAGGCGTTGTGCCCCAACGCCCAGGTCTTGAATTATACAAACCCAATGTCTATCTTGACCCTTGCCGCGCTTACCAGTACAAATATGCGTACGGTTGGTCTTTGCCACAGTGTGCAAGGGTCCTCGCGTCAACTCGCAGGCTATCTTGATGTGCCCTACGACGAGCTTGAGTGGCGCTGTGCTGGCATCAACCATAACGCCTGGTTCACCGTTTTGCGCCACCACGGGCAGGACATGTATCCGCGCCTGCTTGAACGCATGCAAGACCCGGAGGTGTACGAGAAAGACCCCGTCCGTTTCGAGATGGCAAAATACTTCGGTGCGTTTGTTACCGAGAGTAGCGGCCACTTTTCTGAATACGTCCCCTACTTCCGCAAGCGTCCCGAACTGGTCGAGCGCTATTGCCGCGCGGGCTACCTGGGCGAGACCGGCTTCTATGCGAATAATTGGCCAACGTGGCGCGAGCAGAACGAGGTTTCGATCCGCGAAATGCTCGACGGCACCCGTGAAATTCCATTCCAGCGTAGTTACGAGTATGGTTCGATCATCATCGAAGCTATGACGAAGCACCAGCCCTCCATCATTTACGGCAACGTGCGCAACGCTGGCTTGATCGACAACCTGCCCGATGGTTGCGTGGAAGTTGCCTGCCTGGTTGATCGTAATGGCGTACAGCCTTGTCATTTTGGTAAGTTGCCGGAACAGCTTGCCGCCCTAAATCGTGCGCACATGGCGGTGCATACACTGGTGTGTGAGGCGCTACTGACCAAAGACAAAGAGGCCGCCCGCTATGCTCTACTGCTTGATCCGCTGAGTGCTGCCGTCTGCTCGCCCGCTGAACTTAGCGCGCTTTTCGACGAGATGTGGGAGGCACAACGAGCGTACCTGGAGCCATTTCATGCATAGATGATGGTGTATGTGTCCGGGACACATAACCGCTTCTTTATATATCATCATGCCATAAAGCAACGTTTATGGTTTGGCTGGCAGATAATCAATGCTGATTGAGTGTGGAACGTAAATAATTGCTCGTAGGGACCGATTGATCGTGTCCGCCGTCCCTTATTGATCAATCACAACCACCGCAGTCTCGACGTTGCAAGCGCTGGGTCGATTGGTCGAGAGGGTTCGCCGGACACGATCAATCGGTCCCTACGAGCAACAACTACTCGGCAAAGCGTGCGCAGATGTTCGACACCTCGGCTGCCGTCTTTGCATGCAATACCTGCTCAGCCAACGTCGCAAAGTTCTGGTCCTGCTTTCTCGTCAGTGCTGTTCGTACGGCATGAATGGCTGTTGGTGCCATGCTCAGTTCGGTTATTCCTAAGCCGACCAGCACCGGTGCTAGCAACGTCTCCCTGGCTATTTCTCCGCAGACTGCTACTGGGATATGCGCCTCTTGTCCCGCGTCTGCGACGTATTTCAGCAAGCGGAATAGCGCCGGTTGCATAGAGGTGTAAAGCGACGTTACGTATGCCATCGTACGGTCACAGGCCAGGATGTATTGCAGTAGATCGTTGACGCCGATACTGAAAAAATCGCAGTTTGTCGCCAGTTCGCGGGCCATGAGTGCCGCGGCTGGAACCTCTATCATGATGCCTAACGGCACCTGCTGCGGAATGTCTTTATGCTGTGCGCGAAGTTGTGTATGCGTCTGTGCGAATAGGTGCTTGACCTGTTGCCACTCCTCAACTGTCGTGAGCATGGGAACCATAATACGTAGCTCTACCCTGGTATCAGCGGCAGCCAGCAGCAACGCTTGAAATTGCTGCTTCAGGAGTTCTGGATGCGCAAGGTGAATGCGTAACCCTCGGAGTCCCAACGCAGGATTGGCTTCCGGCTGCAATCCAATGGCTTTGGCCAGCGCGGGCATTGGCTTATCGGCACCGGCGTCAAGCGTGCGGGCTACAATTGGTCCAGCTTTGTGTCGCCTGGAACCTTGAAAGGCACGGAAGATTTGTGCATAGCGCTGGCGTTGTTCTTCTATGCCTGGTAACGTCGGAGCAGCAGCAAAGAGAAACTCGGTGCGTAAGAGTCCGATGCCTTCGGCTCTCCATTCTCGCGCTGTTTGCGCCTCGGTTGCTCTGCCAATGTTGGCCTGCAGATAGATACGTTTGCCATGAATCACAATTGGTTGTTGCATCCGGCGTTTTGCCACTTCTTGTTGTTGTTGCCCGGCGAGATCCTGGCTGAGTTGTTGGCGCACCTCGTCGTTGGGTTGTTGGTAGAGCAAGCCCTGTTCCGCGTTCAACGCCAGTTCTTCGCCGTTGTGAATGCAGTCCAGCACTGCTTCTGGTAAGCCTGCTATGGCTGGAATACCTAATGCGCGGGCCAGTATTGCGGCATGCGCCGTTGGCCCGCCCTGTATAGTGCAAATACCGAGCACCATCTCAGGCCGCAATAGTGCTGTATCGGAGGGCGGAAGATCTCTGGCGACGACAATGCCTGGTTGCTGCATGGCTTGCAAACTCTGCTCGGCTATATCCTGTCTGCTGAGTATCATGATGGCTCTGACCACCGCATCTCGTATATCGTTGGAGCGCTGCGCGATCAGCGTATTAGTGCTTTTTGCGAGTTTTTGTGCCTGTTGTTCTCCTGTGAGCGCCAGTGCGCTCACTGCATCGACCTGTTGTTTATTGAGGGTCGCAAATGCTGCTTGTAGAAACGCGGGATCTTGCAACAACAATGTCTGCGCCTCAAAAATGCCAGCCTCGCTCTCACCAATGGTGTGTCTTACCTCTTGTGCCAGGTCCAGCAGATGCTGCGCGGCGGTGATAATGGCCGCGTGCAGTTTCGCCTGCTCATCGGGCACCTGTTCTGGCGCGACGTGTTGCGTTGGCAGGCTGCTTAATTGAGCAATCTTTGTTTGGTAGAGGAAGGCCGGGCCGAGTGCGATGCCTTTTGAGGTTGCGATGCCCTGCCATTGCTTATTGAGGACGTGTGCTTCTGCTGGCGTGGCTTGCTGTGATGAAATAGCGGGCTGATCTGGCGACGTAGCAGCTTCACGTTCGTGGAAATTTTCCTGCACAAGTTCACTCAGCGCTTGCAGGGCGGCATCGGCATCTTGTCCGCTTGCACGCACAGTAATGGTTTCGTTCTGGTGCACCGCTAGCTTGAGTACCTCTGAGATGCGCGCCGCATTGGCCTGTTTATTGTGGGCCAGGATCTGGATGTCGGCGTGAAAGCGGGCCGCTGTTTGGACAAGCTGCACGGCGGGCCGCGCATGCAAACCGGTAGGATTGGTGATGACGAACTGGATTTCACTGGGCTGATCCGTTGTGGTCCGCGGCACGGGCTGCTGTTGCGCCTGGAGGCTCTCTGTGAGTTCGACTTGCCTATCTCGTTGTTGCTCTTGCTCGATTGGTTTGAGTTTTTGAAGTTCCTTTTTGCTGGTGGTCTGTTCGGCCGCTTCCCTCACGCAGGTGAGGTTGCTGCCCAACGAAGCCTCTAGCGCGGCGGCAAAAGTGCCTTCGACGAGGGGTGCGGAACTGATCTGCACCCGGCTCTGCTCGGCTGGATCAAGCATTTCCAGGGCGGTCTCTGTAGAGAGTACAGCGCTTCCCAGGTCGAGCAGCACCAGGACGCCATCCGGGTTCATGACGCTTTGCAGGGCTGAGTAGATTTTGTCCACAGACGTACCGAGCAGATCGCCCTCGGTCCCTCCGGCATCTGCTAACGTGACTTTGCCCTGTACCATCTGTCCAGCAAGTTCTGCAACTCCTTTCGCAAGTTGAGCGCTATGCGAGACAATCACGAGGCCTACGCTCATCGTGTCCTCTCTTCTCTGGATCATTCAACGTTGCCGCTGTTGTAATTGGTTGGCTAACTTCTATTTATCAGCGCATGTTTCGGCCAGGCTGCGTATGATCAACCAGCTTGACGTTGCTCCTGGGTCCTGGTGCCCGATGCTGCGCTCTCCTAAGTAGCTGGCTCTGCCTTTGGTTGCCAATAGTGGAATGGTGTTTAACATGCCCTTTTCAGCGGCGGCGCTGGTGTAAAGGGTCAGTTCTGCCAGCGATGCACCTTCTTGCAGTGCCTGTTTGGCGGCTTCTAGCGCTGGAATCAGCGCATCAAGCATCGTTTTCTCGCCAACCTGGGCTTTCCCCCGTGCCACGACGCCGCCCACGAAGGCTTCCAGCATTGCTACAACGTCGGCCTGCGTTAGCTCTTGCTTCGTGCTTACCGCTCCCGATGCGCGTAAAAATGCAGTGCCATAGAGCGGGCCGCTGGCTCCTCCCACCTTAGAAATAAGCGTTTTGCCCACCATGCTCAATTGGGTTGGTAGGTCCTCCGGGGGCGTTGCGAGCAATTTTTCGCGTACTGCCCTGAAGCCACGATCTAAGTTGACACCATGATCCGCGTCGCCGATATCTGAATCGAGCTGGGTTAAATACGCTGCCTGCTCATGTAAAACGACTGTGACACGTTCGAGCCAATGCTTGATATCTTCGTGGGTCATGGCGTTTTCAACTCCTCTTGTAACTGCTGACTTTGGCAACGTGGGGTCTTGTTGGTTGCATATAGTATATATAGTATGATTACCTACCCCAACGCAACGCTGCTGTGTGCACCGGCGCATCCCAATACGTGATGAGATCGTCGTCCATGCGTAGCAGGGTGAGCGAACAGCCAGCCATCTCTAACGAGGTGATGTAGTTGCCCACCAGCGAACGTACGATGCCGATGCGTTGGCCTTGCAAGATGCGTTGTAGCTCGTTGAAGACGACGTAGAGTTCTATAAGCGGTGTGCCACCCATGCCGTTGACGAAGGCCAGAACCTGCTCACCTGCTTTTAGCCCCAGGTCTTCGATGATCGGCGTGGCGAGCATTTCGGTGATGTCGCGTGCGGAATCCAACGGTACGCGACGACGTCCTGGCTCTCCGTGAATACCAATGCCGATCTCCATTTCGTCTGCGCCCAACTCAAAGGTTGGTTTGCCCGCCGTGGGCACGGTGCAGGGCGTCAAGGCCATCCCCATGCTACGTCCACGCTCGTTCACCTTGTGCGCCAGCTCTGCTACCTGCTTGAGTGGCGCTTTGGTTTCTGCAAAGCCGCCCACGATTTTTTCAAGCAGTACCGTTACCCCCACGCCACGCCTGCCCGCAGTATACAGGCTGTCCTGCACGGCCACATCGTCGTTGGTGACGACGCTGGCAATCTCGATGCCCTCGGCTGCGGCTAACTCGGCTGCCATTTCGAAGTTGAGCACGTCGCCAGTGTAGTTTTTGACGATATGCAAGACACCCGCGCCGCCGTTTGCTGCCTGCGTTGCTGCTACCACCTGGTCTGGCACTGGCGAGGTAAATATTGCTCCGGGACAGGCTGCATCGAGCATACCAGCGCCCACAAAGCCGCCGTGCATGGGTTCGTGTCCGCTACCACCACCTGAAATAACGCCTACTTTGCCAGCAATGGGCGCGTCCCGGCGCACAATAATTTGCTGCTCGATATCCACGCGCAACAGGTCGGAGTGAGCAACTTGCATGCCCGCTAGCGCTTCTTTGACGACGTTCTCTGGCTCGTTGATCAGTTTCTTCATGATACTGCCTTTCTACCGCGCGACAACGCTGCACGGCATGGGGAGTTTTCTACCACCCT
>DATAYF010000577.1:0-4253 GCA_036272735.1 Ktedonobacteraceae bacterium | reverse complement strand
GCGACGCCAGTCTGCCAACGAGTGCATGCTCTGCAAGGCGCACAACAACAAACTGCTCCACAATTGCGTCCAGCTTCCCTGCTGCGGACGCCCCCGTCCGCGGTTGGTCGGTTCGCTCTGCTGCGTCTGACTGAATTGATCCGGACAAGGTTCTGAACTGAGACCACAGGCCTGCAGTAGCAGATCACTGGTCTGAGTGATAAGAAGAGCATGCGCGGCGAGCAGATGATTGATGGGACTCCACTTGAGGGGACCATGAGATGACATAGGAGGAAGATCCTTTCTTCTGACGTTTTTGATGAAACGATCTTCCTCTTTTTTTCTCTCCTTGACAACGCGATTCCTGATTTAGTTCGTCTCAGTGGTCGTAGGCGCACCACTCCCAATGAAAAAGGATTGAAAAGCCACTCTATAATGCAACTGTGCCACACGTATCCACTTTGCGGCAATCTGCCCTCTTCCTTAACGTTGGGCCATGAAAGAAGAGTATCCGCCAGCCCTTCGTCATGTGAAAGATGAGGTTTATCTTTTCACAATCCCCCTTCTTTGCGCCCTTGACAATTAACGATATATCGTATATGCTTCGAATAACGATAACGATATATCGTATTGTGCGATAGAGGTGAAAATGAAAGGGAAAAATAAACATGAATCCCGCTACCGTCCTCGACTTCGTGAATTTGTTCTTCGCCGGTATCCTGGCCGGCATAGAGATTGTGATCCACTACGGCTTGCGTGCGCCCGCCGAGGTTCTGGACGAACAGTCGCAGGTTCAGCTCCGTCAAGCGCTGGTACTGAGGTTGCGTGTGCTGGTGCCTGCCTTCTTTGTGCCGACGGCAGCGTCAGGGATTGCCATAGCGGTTCTCGATGGTGGCGCGCCCGGCTTTTGGTTCCGGTGCGCAGGGGTGCTCGCCATGCTCATCTGGATCTTGATCAGGGTCATCGGCACCGTCCCTATCAACAGTGCCACGCTCACCTGGCAGCCCGGCGCGCCACCAAAGAATTGGAGGGCGCTGGTCAACCACGCGGAGCGGTTCCATATTGTTGGTGTCTGGGTGGTGGTCATAGCATTTGGGTTCTTCTTGACAGCCGTGGCACTCAAGCTGGCCGCTCATTGACCTTTGAGAAAGTAGCCTCAATTCATGAAATGGATCTTTCACTGTTGAGGCTTCTGTTGAAAGGTAGAACTCAGGCCTGACAGAATAACGATATATCGTTAATGACGGAAAGGAAAACACCCTATTGGAACAACATATTGCTATTGTCGGCGCTGGCCTTGGTGGTCTCACCCTCGCCAGCGTGCTGCATAGGCACGGTATTGACGCCACGATTTATGAGCTTGAAACATCGGCTACTGCCCGTAATCAGGAGAGCGTCCTGGACATGCACGAAGAGTCAGGTCAGCTTGCCTTTCGGAAGGCTGGCCTTTTTGAGGTTTTTAGAAAGATTATCATCCCAGGTGGCGATGAGATGCGTCTTCTTGACAAGACCGGGACCGTTCGCTGGGAAGACAGTGGGAACAGTGCTCGGCCAGAGGTTGATCGTGGGGCGCTGCGCGACATCTTGTTGCAATCATTGCCAGCCAACTTCATCCATTGGGGAAGCAAAGTGACCAATGTCGTCAAACTGGAAGGTGGAAGACATGAGGTAACACTGGCGAGTGGAGAGATGTTCAAAACGGCGTTGTTGATCGGCGCGGATGGTGCCTGGTCAAAAGTCAGGCCGTTGCTTTCAGACGCACAACCGATCTACTTAGGCATCTCATTCATTGAAGCGCATCTCCTTGACGCAGATGTGCGTCATCCTGAGTGCGTTGCCCTGGTTGGACACGGCTCGATGTTTGCGCTGTCCGACGAAAAGGGTCTGATTACGCACCGAGACGGCGATGGACGGATCAGCGTCTATATTGCGCTCAAGACCCTCGATCATTGGGCGACTTCCAGTGGGATCGACTTTCGTGATACTGAGGCAGCCAAACTGCGGTTGCTCAACCACTTTACTGGCTGGAATGACCAGTTACGTGCCCTCATTGCTGAGAGTGATGTAGATCTCGTTCCTCGCTCCATCTACACGCTGCCAGTTGGTCATCGCTGGGAACGCACCCCAGGGGTAACGTTGCTTGGCGATGCCGCTCACTTGATGTCGCCGTTCGCTGGCGAGGGTGCCAATCTCGCCATGCTTGATGGTGCAGAGTTGGCAGAAGCCATTCTTACTCACCCAGACGACATGGAAATAGCTCTCGCATCCTATGAAGAAGCGTCATTTCCTCGGAGTGAAGCCGCCGCCGCCGCATCCGCCAGCAATCTCATCATCAGCTTCCGCTCCGATGCGCCTCAAGGCATGCTTGATCTGATGACTCGTTATACCCACCAGGAAGGTTAAGCAACGGGCCGTACCCTCCACTATTCATTTACCAGGTGGCCCAGGAAGGCATGCTTGCTCTATCCCTCTTGCAATTGAACAAATTGCTTTACTGCATAAAATTATGGATGCAAAAGATATTGAGCGCTATCCTTGTTATTCGACAAACAACAACCGCTTCCGTTTGTAGGATCACGCAAAGTGCGGGAGAGTTATTTAACTCTGACATTTACAGCCTGGTCGAGAAAAATCTCTCAACCAGGCGAGTTCGGAAGGGAGATGGAGGGAAGTTTGTGTTTGCTTCTCATGAGAAGCATTCTCACTCATCTCCACCGCTTTACATTAAGACCTGCGTTGTGCCTTGTCTGCTTCCTCTGCCAGATTGTGCAAGACTGCAAAGAACTCCGGCGATTGCCCTCTGAAAAGCCCATCGTCGATGAGGGACTTGAGGGCACCAGCGGCAGCCCCTTTCGTCTCGGTCGGGCGAATGATCGAAACGACCGGGAACCTGCGGCTGAGGAATATGGTTGGCTCGGGCATGATCAGGTTGGTCTGGAAGTCCTCGCCTCCGAAAGGAGGGTTATTGAGGTTAGGGAAGACCAACGCTGGATTCTTGGGGTCGGTCAGCGGAGGCGCGTTGCCTGCCTTATCATGCCAGGTCTGGAAGTGCGCGGTCTCGGTTGGGCCGATACTGAGCAAGATGCGCAACACTTCTGGGTTGGTGACCCGCTGAGCCAGTGAGGGGTAGAGGCTGGTGCCACCTTGCTCGATAAAGGCAAAATGGAAGCCAGCCGTGTTGGCGATCGCCTGGGTATGGTCATCGGGGGTGCCGTCGGACTTTGTTCCGATGTCGTTATTATCTCTGGGAATCGCCGGGAACTGCCCTTTACTCAAAGCCGGGATAGCTTGAGCGAACGTGTCACCAAAATCGGGGTTTTTCGTGCGGCTACGATACTTCGTCCACCAACTGGTATCTACGGTGAGTTGCATGAGGTTGGTAAGCCGCCTGACGTCCTTCTGGGCGCCATCCGCCTGGCTGCCTCGCAGCGTGCGAAACCGATCCAGATTGACCGGGTCTGCGCCCTTGGCAATCAGATAAGCATTGATGAATGTGAAGTGGGTGAACTCATCCTCGGTATTGTCGTGGATATATTGGGGCATATCACCATCCAGCACTTGAAGAGCCTGGATGTAGACTGGATTTCCCTGCCCTGCCAGGACTCCTGGAATTTCCCTGTCCTGGATGCCTCCAAGTTCGTTGTACTGTTGCCACAGATCGGTTTCGATGATTTCTGCCGCTGACAGGAAGCTGAGGATGGCTACATCTCCTTTTGTGAGACTGCTATTATCTGCCGCAGCGAAGGCCGGTAGCCCGTTAGCCAGCAGCCCGGCCCCGATGGCCCCTGCACCTCCCACTGCGAGTCCCGTGCGCAGAAAGGAACGGCGACTGGTAGAATCTTTCGATGGTTGCACTTTCATAGTCCATTTTCTCTTTTTTCTGTAAATTTTACACATGGCATCCCATGGTCTCTTCCTGAGCAGGGATGCATAAAACCTGCGGAGGTACCTCTATAGCGCTGGCCTGCTGTTAATTAATACGCAGGTGGGTTACAGAGGCAGATAGAACAGGATGATGGTGCAAGTTAACGAAAGTGTTGTGTGGAGTTGGGTTGCTGTACAATTGCCTTTTAGTTTAAATGACAGAACGCCTCAAGTGACTTGTGGTCTTACTTGAAGCGTTCCGTACAATATCATAAGTGCCGGTGGAGGGATTCGAACCCTCAACCCTTTCAGGACTTGTTTTTGAGACAAGCGCGTATACCGTTCCGCCACACCGGCCTGGACCCGCTCTAGAAGCGCCTTCAGCAATGTGGCCTGCCTCCCATTTAGTA
>DATAYF010000576.1:0-6687 GCA_036272735.1 Ktedonobacteraceae bacterium | reverse complement strand
TGGCCAAGGTCCGCACCAGGTGCCGGCACGCGGGACGGGAAGGGGTGCAGATCCAGTGGTATGAGGGCGTCCTGCCCGCCACCGTAATGCAACAGCTCGCCGACGTTTCCGCCGCCTGGTTGGAGCGCAAAGGAGGCCGGCAAACGGAGGAGGCCGGCTTCAGCACAGGAAGGCTCCATGAGATTCTGACAAGTGCTCGACGAGCTGAACAGATAGCCAGTCTGACCCGATCATCCCCTGCGCTGCCACTGGTGACTGGCGTCGCCCTGACCCGCGCGGGTCAGGCCTGTGCGTTTGTCACCTTTACGCCCATCTACGGAGGGGCGGGAGGCTCGGAAGGCACTGGTCAACGCTGGGGCTGGGCACTCGATCTGATGCGCCGCACGGCGCTGGCCCCTTCCGGCGCGATGGATCTGTTACTGGTCCAAGCTCTGGAGCGCTTCCGGGGGCGAGGGGCACACCAGGTCAGCCTGGCCCTGGTCGCCCTGGCTGACACCAGGCAGGAAATGGCTCCCATCTGGCGGCACCTGGTCGACGTTGCCACCCGGCGGATGGCGCTGTTCGAGCAGCGTCGGACGCTATTCCGCTTCAAACAGAAATTTGCTCCCTGCTGGGAGAGCCGCTATCTGGTCGCCAGTTCCAGGCTCGCCCTCCCGAAGATTGCGCTGGCAGTGCTGCGCCTGCGTCATTATTCGGGGAGAGGATTCGTGAGATGGCTCATAAGCGTCACCCGGCTCCTGACTGCTCCCCGTCGAGCAGCAAGCAGAGAGGGTGGACCACGAGGGAAAGTGAGATGAAATTCGTGCACATGCCTGACATTCCTGTCAAGGGCAAGCCGCACTCTACCCCAGCCGGCCCGATCCGCGCTCTTTTTCCGGCTGGAGTGGGGCGCGGCACAGGCTTCCAGTTTGTTCGCTACTGCCTGGTGGGTGGAGTCAACACGATCATTGATGTGTCGATCCTCAATATCCTGTTGTGGTGCTTGCCCACCACCGCGGTGAGGACCCTCGTGGTCTATAATTCTCTGGCCTATACCGGTGGCGCCGCAAGTAGTTTCTTCTTGAACAAGCATTGGACCTTCCGGCGCAAGCACAGACCGACCGGCAAGGAAGTGGGACGCTTTGTCATCAGCATGGTTCTCGAACTTCTGTCGAGCAATGGGCTGCTGTGGCTGATAGCCAGGGCCTTGCATCCATGGATGGCCAACACACTGGTCTGGGAGAATGTCTCAAAACTGTTGGCGGTGGCCACGAACGCCGTGCTCTCCTACCTCATCATGCGCTTCTGGATCTTTGCCAGTGGGTCACCCAATCGCCGAGATCTGCGGGCAACGATCCCCCCGGCCATCTCCGGATCGACGAGGGACGCCCCCCCTCCCCTCAAGGACATGGGGCCGGTGGTGAAGGAGAACATCATCGGGGTGAGTCTCTCGGTGATTCTCCCAGCCTATAACGAAGAAGCAGTGATTGCCAGCACAGTGGCTGATGTGCTTGAGACCCTGCCCACCTGGACGTCGGATTTTGAGGTCATTGTGGTCAATGACGGGAGTCAGGACGCGACTGCCGCTCTTCTGGAGAGCATCGCGGCAGCGCATCAGCGGGTCACCGTTCTGCATCATGCCGTGAACCAGGGGTACGGGGCGGCGTTGGTGACTGGTTTTCAGGCGAGCACCAGGGACCTGATCTTTTTTATGGACGCGGATGGGCAATTTGCTCTTGGCGATCTGGAACGCTTCTTTCCCTTGTTGCACGAGTACGACGCCGTGCTAGGCTATCGCATCAATCGGCAGGACCCCTGGATGCGCAAGCTCAATGCCTGGGGCTGGAAGGTGCTGGTAGGGATGGTGTTGGGTGTGCAGGTACGGGATATCGACTGTGCCTTTAAACTCTATCCGGGCACGTTCTTGCGCGAACAGCGCCTGGAGACGCGTGGGGCGATGATCAATGCGGAGATTCTCTGGAAGTTCACGCGCGCAGGCTTGACCTACACGCAAGTAGGCGTGCGCCACCTGCCGCGTAAGGATGGCCAGGCAACGGGCGCGAAGCCAGCGGTGATCCTACGCGCTTTTCACGAACTCTTTTTCTCTGCCTGGAAGTGGCATCATGAAGAGGGGTGAGCCCTGCAGGCAAAGCGTCCACTGAAGCGGTCAGGAGGATGGGCACGCTCGCGGCTGATCGAGTGCGTGAGGGAGGAGACGCGCATGGAAGTGCTGAAGCGTCCTTCTCAACTCCAGGGAAAAGCACGAGTTTATCGGAACGCTGCTTCTTTGTCCACGATGACCAGGTTCCTCCTCTGCCTCATATTGCCGTCAAAAGTCGAAGGTTTTGAGATTCTGAATTTGAGACGAGTTTTGGCACAAAACATCACGTTATCGTAAGCAGGCAATGATGCGTCCTCGCCCGATGCCGGTCGGCGTCTCGCTGTCTCATCAAACGGTCGATTTTGAAATGCATCGATCGGCCTCACATCACGGCCAATTCCACCTTCTGTTTGCGATGAGTTTGAAATCAGTTTGCCGTCTTATGAGTGTAAGCAGATCAATCCCTCTTGCATATCAAGATGAAAAGGGAAGACGATTCCCAAGAAGAAATATCGAAAGGACATGAGCATATGGCTCCTGCATTAGCATCTACATTATTATTACAGAACAAGCATGCCGTCATTTTTGGCGCAAGCGGTGCCATCGGAACGGCAGTGGCAAAAGAGTTTGCAGCCCAGGGGGCGAGGGTCTTTCTCTCGGGGCATCGGCTTGCCCCAGTTGAGCAGGTGGCTGACGAGATTCAAAAAGACGGAGGGATTGCCTACGCCGCAGAGGTGGATGCCCTTGATGAGCAAGCGGTGCAAGCCTACCTTGATGGCGTAGCCCAAGAAGTTGGAAGCATTGATATTCTCTTGAATGTGATGGGGCCACAACCAAAAGAATATGGCAATGCGACAAATACTCTAGAATTACCCCTTGAGCAATTCCTGTTGCCGTTCACTACCCTGGTTCCTTCACAATTCATCACAGCTCGTGCAGCCGCACGACATATGGTTCAGCAGCACTCAGGGATCATCCTGTTTGTTACCTCGCTTCCCTCGCGTGGCTTCTCCCCAAACGCCGCGGCCATTGGCGCAGCCTTTGGGGCCATGGAATCGCTCTTGCGATGTCTTGCCGCCGATCTTTCGCCTCAAGGCGTTAGAGTCGTTGGCCTTCGTCCCGGCGCAATGCCGGAGACCAGGACCATTCAGCAAACGTTGGACACGATGGTCGAGACATTAGGCGTCAGGCCAGAGCACATCATGTCTATGCTTGAACAGAAAACACTGCTAGGTCGTCTCTCGACTGTTGCCGACACAGCCCGGCTTGCTGCTTTCCTTGCCTCGGACGGTGCCCAAACGATCACCGGAGCGATTGTGAATGCCTCCAGCGGAGCAGTCATTGATTGATCTCTCCGCTGGCTACAGACCTCTACGATGGATGGGTGATACTTGGGCCAGAAGCCGAGCAGATTTCAGGACGAAGGTGAAGCACCAAACCCATTGACAACGTGAGAAACTGCGGCATTCGCCTGAGAGTGGAGCCGCTGCAAACTACTTTGAGGAGAAATAATGATGTCAGAGATTGTCCAGGAACTGATGATTGAAGCCACTCCGGAGAACGTCTTTCATGCTCTTACCACACCAGATGGGATCGCCGGGTGGTGGTCGAATCATGTGACTGCCAGGCCACAGGTCGGTTCTCTCACCGAGGTTCGCTTTGAGAATGGAGGAGTTTTTCAGTTAGAGATAACCGAGCTTGAAATTAGCAAGAAAGTGCAGTGGAGCGTGAGGCTTTCCCCCCATGATTGGGAAGGTTCCACGATCACTTGGGACCTCACTCCGATCTCGAAGGGGACCAGGCTGCTCTTTGGTCAGCATGATCTCTTCGTGGGTCCTACTGGCTATGGCATTGAGGAGACGTGCGCCGGCTGGGAATACTTCCTCGCGAGCCTGAAGTTCTACCTGGAGACGGGCAAAGGCACTCCCTATGTCTATTAGCGCAAAGGAGGTGTTTTTTTCTCTTGTCATTTTTTATCAGGCTCAGCCATCAGATAGTGCGCCTCTGAGCAAGCCGAGCCTTGTCCTGAAGAGGTAAAAGCCACCGCCTCTGGTAAAGGGCACGGATGGCTGCTGCTCACATCGGCGTACTCTCCACCTCACTGATTCAGAGAGGAGTTATCAAGGCTGCGGCTCTCCCGCCATCAGGAAGGCAAGGTAGGCGGGAGAGCAAAGGGCGCAAGGCTCTCCAGATCCAGGAATGCGACGAGGCTAGCAATCTGCTCCTCCTCCACACTCAGGACCAGCAGGCCAATCAACTGAAAGGCCTCTGCCCCGACCTCCCGTTGGTAGAGTCCGAATGCCGGACACCCATTGGCGTGCCTGGGGAGCAAGCGTCGCTGGCGGCCCGGCGTGAAGATGTGCGTCGCGAGCATCGTGGCGATGGCCGCTCGTCCCTGGAACCAGATGGGACGCGGCGGCATGGTGAACCAGGCATCCTCTCGCAGCAATGCCACAAAACCAGGGATATCGGCCTGCTCCCACAGGGCCACATAGCGGTCAAGCAGAGCCTGGAGACGGGGACGAGGCGGGGCCATCGGAGCTTCACATCCGGCATGGTGGTGCTGCATCGCGCGTCGAGCTCGCTGCAGGGCGGAATTGACCGCGGGGACCGAGAGGTTGAGCCATTCGGCCACATCGCGGGCTTCCCAGGAGAGGACTTCACGCAAGAGCAGCACAGCCCGCTGCGCTGGCGTTAAGTGTTGGAGGGCGATCAGGAACGCCAGGGTGGTCTGTTCGCGGCTCTCTGCACGGTCGTGCGGATCACTGCGCTGATCTGCGAGGAGATCATCGGGGAATGGCTCCAACCAGATTGGCTCCCGCCGGTGTGGCAGCACAGGGCCACTGGGGTCGCTCATCGGATGGGTCTCTGGTGGTAAGGACCGTCGGGGGGCGCTTCTGAGCCGATCCAGACAGAGATTGGTGGCGATCCGGTACAACCAGCCTCGGTATGCTCCTGGACTCGTGAGGGTCGCGCGTTTCTCCCAGGCGCGCAGCAGCGTTTCTTGCACCAGGTCTTCGGCATCATGGAACGAGCCCAGCATCCGATAACAATGTGCAAGCAGCTCACGCTGGTAGGTGCTCACCAAGGCCTCGAACGCCTTTTGATCGCCTGCCTGAGCGGCGAGCACCAGGGCGGTTTGGGTTGGAATTTTCATCAAGCTCTCTTTTCCTCTCATTTCATGCGAAGTCGGCTCAAATTCTTTTCACTCTCCATCTGGGCATGGTGCGCCCATTTGTCCTTTGGTGATGCTCTCAACAAACGAACGGTTTTTGACGCACCTCATCCGAGGCCCGGATGAACATGCTTCGTCTGAGTGCCGTTTCCTCTGATGATGTGCATCGAAAGTGAGGAAAAAACGTCAGAGAACGCAAGCGATCTTTCTTCTCAGTCAATACAGAAAGCGCTTGGCACAGTCTCTCTATCAGCTTATCCAAGGACGGCAAGGACAGGTTGTGCAAAGGCTTCTCACGGATCTTCTCCCAGATATGTTCGACTGGATTGAGTTCGGGACTATAGGCGGGTTGCAAGATCAGACGAATGTTTTCCGGAACTGAAAGCTCTTTGGCTCGGTGCCACCCGGCTTGATCGGTTTGCATGACGATAAAATAGTCGGCAAAGACTTCTGCGACATATGCTAGAAAGAGATTCATCATCTCAGTATTGGAGGAAGGAAGCACAAGCGAGGTCATCAGGCCCTGCTCTGGCGCCATAGCCGCGTAGACATAGCTGGACTGGCGAATAACCTGCCTGTGGACGGTGGGACGGACACCTGGAGGAGCCCATGCCCGTTTGGGAATACTGATCCGACCAAAGCGCCCTTCATCTTGTGCCATTTTGAGCACAGGTCGTGTATCTTCTGGGGGACGGGCGGCGACAGCCGATGCAACCTCCGCCGCAAAGGTTTTTGTAAACGCTTCTTGCTCTTCCTTGCTCGCTTTCGGATGGATCGGGCGTGAGGCAAGTTTGCACCACCCATGGCGCCCAAGCAGTCGGGAGATGGTGCTTTTATTGAGCCTTTTGCCCAATGTGTGCTTCAAATGCATGCTTAATCTCTTCTGCGGGAGAAATCGCCACCGCCGATGTACGGCTGAAAAAAGGGGCTAAAAACGCCTTTTCTTCTTCGCGTGTCAGGTACTGGTGACGACGCCACCCTTTGCCTTTGGTCTCGACGCCAGCCACTCCCAACCGGTTGTACGTAGCAATCACCTGATGAACCTGAGTGATGGTCGTGCCGGTATGTTTGGCAATCTCTGTTGCTTCTCGCGGATCTATCAGCCCATCATAGATAATCAACCACCGCTGTCGATAGAGAGGACGCGAATCTAGCTTTAAACGTGTTTTGACTTCTTCGGCTGAAAGATGAGGGGAGGCTTTCGTGATCCTTGCCATGTATTCTCCCGTAATGGGCTTCTTTGATCTCCTCTTCTCATTCTCTCATAGTCCTTGGTTAGAACGCAACTTGGTATTAGTGGTTCTCTCGCTAAATTGCGAGATGATCAGACCGAAGTTGAACACCGATAAGCGCTCAACCACTTCCGGCGTCAGCATACACGCTCGCGGCATCGGCTCGAAGCGCTTGTTGGGCAGTGCTGGCACACGCCAGT
>DATAYF010000575.1:0-7153 GCA_036272735.1 Ktedonobacteraceae bacterium | reverse complement strand
ATCTGGACTGATAGCATGCACATAATCGAATCCATCGAAGAAAAGCAACAAACCATACGGTTGTGCTCGTAACGGATCATACTCCGGTGGAGTATAGACCCAGATACGTCGGTCATTTTGGAGAATCTCACTGTGCAAACGATGTTGCGCTAGTAGCCCTCTCCGCATGCTTTCCACCATTGCTGGCTCAACTTGTGATTGTGCATATCCTTGCACTACGGAGCTGCTACCATTGTAGGAATCTGCTATTTCTTCATCTTTAGGCGAGAATATTTGCAAAGGATTGAGCGGGTCTGGACAAAAGTTTACAAAACGCTCCAACCAATCGTTTACCTCTTTTGGCTCGACGAGGGGGTCGTTTGGAGAAAACTGATAGGTTGTATGAATATCGTTACGTACACGGTACGTCCTGTACCATAGGTCGGTTTCTTGTAAGTGATCCATCTGCCGATCTGCAAACAGAAATCCATCCATATAGGATGCTAATGACCCAACTAACACGACATTATGCGTCTGCCCATCTCCTCGCCATACGAAGGTAACAAGGCAATGGTCCTGCTCGCTCTCAATCGGTTCGTATAGTGGGGTCCCTCGCTTCTCTACCTCTTGCCAGAATGCTTCCAGCGCCGAGTTGTTACCTTGTATGATTTCTTCCCGCAAAGCCTGAATACGTGGGCTGATCCAGTTCTCCTTGTGTTGAACCATAAAAACCTCTCTCTTCAAAAAATACCATATAAAAAGTCAGTGCCGTTCATTCATCAGCAGCTATAATTTGCTGAGATACTGGCATTTCGCTGGCATCCTGGCAACGTATCCATAGGGGTTGTATCGTTTCGATGGGCTGATCGAAGAGACCCGGCTGCTCTTCCAGGCGAAATAGTTGCTCAAAATCCTCGGGGGCGAAGGCTTTGCGCAGGCGTGCAGCATATGAGGTAACCAGCACTTGCAGGTAGTGCTCCACGTCGTAATTGCGACGCTCACTCTGTTTTTGTAGCGTGTCGGAGTGTTTTGTGTTGTGATCGTGCGTCCCATGCGTCTCCGTCCAGCCACTATCCACGGAAGCCTCGGCGCTTTCGTCTGGCAACCAGGTATACGCCTTCCCACGGGCACGATAGAAGCGCACCCGTTCGCCAGGATACCAGCGCGTACGGCCAGCCTTCAACAACGCTTCATACGCGGGTTCAGGATGGGAGCCGCGGGACGATTGATATTCTTCGGGCGTTTTGGAGAGGCGCACGCGCGTCGCCAGGTCAGCGGCTGGCAAGTCACGTCGCCGCACAGCGGCAACGGTATCCAGAAAAGCCTGGCGTATGCCCACGATATCGCCCAACAGCAAACATAACAGTGCCCGGCGCAGAAAACGCTCCCCGAACGGCTCGGCACGGCTCGAACGCAGCGCCACACCATGCACTACCAGGTTATCGGCGTAGGTCAGGAGCGCGTAATTCTTCACCTCGTGGCTCAGCATCGCGTGGTAGCGTCCCTCGTACTCCAAACGAATGCCGCGCGGCAGCTCGATCCCGATTTCAGTCACCAGGTCGTGCTCCTGCTGCTCCGTCCAACCGGCGGGCACGGCAAAATACACGCCATCGGTATCGGCCTCGATCAGGGCCATACCACGACGACGCAGCGCATCCAAAACCTGATTGAGAATAGCACGTCCCCGACGCGTCACTTCACCAGCAGCATGACTATCGGCAAAGAGCGCCATTGAGCCTGCACCCATGTAGCCATAGGCCGCGTTAATCAAGATCTTCATGGCCGCCTGGGTTGCCCCATGATGGTTGGCAGTCATGGAGCCGGGAACAGCCGTACGTGCCGCCTCCTTATGCTCAAGGCGTAGATCGGTCAAGCGCGCCAGGATATACAGCAGCACGCCAAGGCGATCACACGCCGGGCCGATCTGGAAGGTACGCATGAGCGAGGGGTACAGCGAGGCCACATCGGCCTTGACCACCTGTTCGGCAACGCCAGTGGCAAAGAGCAGCGTCGCACCACCCTCGTGCAAGCCATCGCCGCTATCCTGGCGTGTCGAGGTATGCGGCAAAGCTGTCCCGGCACGCAGATAGGCGCGTACCATCAGCGGCTCCAGCACGCCCATCGCCGGTCCCGCCGAGGCAAGACGTTCATATCGGCGCGGTGCCATACTCGCCAGGGCGAATGGCGCACCCAGCAGGCGCAATGAGAGGCCATCAACCTCCACGACATCGTCGAGGGCATAATGGCGCACGCGCTCAGGATCGTGCTGGTAGGTCTCGAAAATGGCGGACCCTTCCAGATATACGCGCTCAGTGGAGGCGATACCAAAGTATTTTGCCGCGTCCTTGAGGCCATGGCTCGGCATATCACGCACCACAAAATCATGGCGGCGTACAGCATCCAGCGTATCGATCAGTTCGCGACCGGCCAGGCTATAACGGGTCCGCTGACGAGCCTCGGGGCCGATAGCTAGCGTTTCTTGACGGCGTTCGAGCAGTGGGGGACCACCGGCACGCCCCAATGCAAGCGGCACATTATGAACGAGGGCGCGATGCTCAAGAAACGGCAGGTCGAAACCAAAGAGATTATGATTTTCGATCACATCGGGGTCACGCTCACGAATGAGAGCACACAGCGCCAGGATCAAACGCGGCTCGTCCTCTGGCGTGGCGGCATCGAGCGTCATTGTCAGACCACGATTGTCGCGTACCGATACCAGAAAAATGCGGCCACGGCGTGGATCGAGCGCGGTAGTTTCCAGGTCAAACTGCAAACGATGGAGGTCTTCGTAGAGCAGGCCGCGAAAATAGACGCGCCCCGATAGCATCAGGTATTGCTCGACTGGTCCCACGCGATAATACTCGTCGGATAGCTCGTTGATGCTGCCGACCGCGTGCCCAAGTCGATGACCAGCGCCCTCGATGAGCACTTGCTCAAGCATAAGACCACGACGAGCAGTCAAGAAGTAGCGATACGAGCCTGCGGGACCTGCGAGTTCGCGATACCAGATTTTTACGCTTGAGTCACGATTGTCAATAGGCTGCACAGCATCGCCAAGGTGTTCGAGATCGACAAGAGAGGTTGCCAATATCCAGGGAGTGAAGCGTTCGCGCAGACACTTGACGTGTTCACCATCGCGCTGCCAGATGACAGCCTGACCATCGCGATGCGCCCACACGGAAACGATACCAGGGGTGGGGTCCCAACCGAACAGCCATTCATCATTGCTATTGTGATGCGCAGTATCAGGAAGTGACGACGAGAGCATAATCCTCCAACGACAGCCATAACCATTATCTGAACAGATATTCTATAGCATAGCATGTAGGGGGATGGTGCAGCAAGTACTGGCAGCTCCCCACGATTGAAATCGGGGGGGTTCTCACGAGCCACTCCACGCTTCCAGTCGCTCATGATGAAACACGAACGCTGGCTCTAGAGGAGGGTCGCTTTGACTTTCGAGCCGACGAGTTCTGGCACGAGGCACACTCATGCTTCTGGGCAAGATCTGCCCTTCTCTCACTCGTTGAAGAACCGACTCGTGCGCGGCTCGCAAGCGGGCTTCCCCACTTTCCCAGGGAACGACATACCGGGCACACGAGGGTGGGAGAGGATGATCTGGGTCGGACACGTCGAGATAGGCCGCCAAAAAGGCGGAGTAGAGATCACGCTGAATGGGGCCAATCCCGCAGGAGCACGCGTGCATCCGCTCGGACAACGGCTTTTTGACGTGCGCTCCGCAGCCATGACAAAATTGCGAGAGTTTGGTGGTGCGTGTCGAGACTTCGACCAGGGTGCCGCCCGTCCTTGCAACGGTGCGTCTCAAATGTGCTACAAACATCCCTGGTGCTCGTTCGTTCACGCTTCTCCCAAAGTGCTTCTGCCAGGCTTTATACGACATCTTTTCGAGAATGATGGTGTTGCCCACGGCGGTGATCTCATGGACCAGCCTGCCATGCAGACTCTTGCGATGGGCGGCGCGCTGGCGTTCTTTGGTCGCGAGGCGTTGCCGGGTGCGCGCCTCCCCTCGACTTTTCTTCCAGTGCAGCGGCTGCTTCTTCGAGGCTTTTTTGATCCGGCCCTGCTCGTCGTAGTTCTGGGGGTTGGCCACACGCCGTTGGCGGTCGACCTTGCGCTGCAAGCGACGGATGGCTTTGCGGTGCTCGGCTTTGGGGGAGAGATCCGCGCAGAACACGTCCAGGCGGGCGTCGCCCTCTCGCGGCACGATGGCGATCGTCGATGGTCCCAAATCGGCTCCCACCATGTCGTGGCCCACCAGGTGCTTCGGTTTGTGCAAAGGCACTCCTTCGACCACGAGCTGCACCGCGTAGCAGAGCCCGCAGGTCTCGGTGCCTTTGGCTCGCGGGCTGCTTGCTTTGCGTTGGATGAGACGGATATACTTGACGCGGCATGCCAGGGCATGGGCCATGACGGGATCGCGCCAATCGATGCGCACCCGCAACTGGAGCCCTTGCCAGAAGACGAAGCCTGCAGAGCGCTGTCCTCCTCGTTGGCATTCCTGCCGTTGGCGTTGGTTGCGCGCACGCCGTGTCCTTTTCTGTGCGCCAGGGCTGGGGGAAGCCGTCTGCAAGAGGGGGTGCGTGTCTATGGTCTGGAAAGGCAGCTCACCAAAGGCGAAGCGTAGCCCGGTATCGTTGCGCTTATTTTCCACTGAGCCCAGCCCGCGCCCACGACTCTTAAACCGCACCCTTTTGGCTTGTCCAAGTGCCATCCGTTGCAACGAGCGATAAGCGCGAGTAGCCAACACCTGGCAAACGACAGCTTCGATGTGTTCGGCCAGGTGGCCCACCCGCAGGCGTTTTGCGGCCTCTTGCAAGGCGTAGTCCGTGAAATCATGTTTCTCCCGCAGCGCGGCAAACGCTTCCTTCCGCTCGGCCTTCCATGTTCGGGGGCTCGCTCGTGCTTGGTTCCATCCCGGATCAGCGCGCATCCGTTGCAGGCGCTGCAACCCCAGCGACAGGATCGCATTGTACACCTGACGAGCTGCCTCAAAGTTCGTGTGCAGCGATTTGGCTTGTTGCTCGCTTACCTCAACAGGCAACTCCACCTGAAAGGTCGGAGTTTTCTTCCGGCGTGGCTTCTTCTCGTCGCTAGCTTGTGATGATGGGTCGTGCTGCTTCGTGCTCATCGTGCACTCAGTTTACCACGCGGGGGAATGGAACGCAAGTCCCAATTTTGCGCCCTTCACCTTCCTCCCCAACTCCAAACAAGGAATTCCGCCTTCATCCCCATGGCTGCAAGCGCAGGGGCTTTCGGCGGCGGAGTTCGGTAAATTATATTGATGAGTATGTATGGGGCCGGGCCCCATACATACTCATCAATATAGCTATTGCCCGCTATGTTGCAAAAAATCGATTACCACCTGGTTGAACTCCTGTGGTTTCTCCACATTGGGATGGTGTGCTGTGCCGGGGATGATCACTTTCTTTGCGCCTGCGATACCTTTGGCGAGCGTATCGGCGATGGTCTGGATAATTTCGGCGTCCTGGCCGCCTACGATGACCAGCGTTGGCACGTGTATCTCTGCGAGGCGACCGGCGGCGGGCGGCTGCATTTGCTGCGGTTCCACATCTTCGCTTTTATCGTCGCCGCGCTCGTAATTATGCGTCGTCATGACGCGCACACGTTCGCGGGCCTGGGGATCGACCTGCTCCGGCGTGCGATATGGCCCATCTGTCCATATCTGGAGCGAGATCTCGACCGAGCGCGCAATATCGCCACGCTTAAATGCTTCCTCCATGGCCGCGAACTTCTTTATGAGGTCTTCTCCAGGATCACCTATATCAAAGCCGTTCAAACCTGCTCCCACGGTAATCAGGGCATCAACCATCTCAGGATATTGCAGCGTAAAGTCGGTGGAGAGCGCACCACCCAGCGACAGACCCAGCATGGCTGTTTTCTCGATACCCAGAAATTGGAGCAGACTGTACAGGTCACGTTCCAGCGAATATGGCTGCATTCCGCTTTTAAGCATACCAGACGCACCATACCCACGCAGGTCGTAGCGTATGACTTTGAAATATTGCGCGAATGCTGCAAATTGATCGTCCCACAAGTGGTGGTCCACCAACCCACCATGATTCAACACCAGTGGGCGGCCCGCACCTGCCACTTCATAATACAGCGTTGTGCCATTAACTTCTGCAAAACCTTTTTGCATCTGTGCTGCCATAGTATTGCTCCTTCAGCTTTATTGGCTTTCATCATAAATAGCATAGATTTTACGCAAGCTCAGTATAGCATAAAAAGGAGGGATCGAGGTCTTGTTACTTCAACGGTATGGTGGAACGTGTTGGCTGTAAGGAGGGTAGTATCATGAATGCAGGAACGTTGGTTGTAGGTGCTGCCGTCGTTATTGCTTGTGGCGTGATCCTTTTTAACGATAAAAGGTATGGTGTCATAGCTTGTGTGGTAGTCCTGGCACTGGCGCTGATTGCTACGCTACTCCTTACCCGTTAAGTTGAGGATCGGTATCGTCACTAATGGTGCCGATCCGCTTTGCGGGGGATTGTGGCAGAAAAACCATGAGTTATGCTTACAACTTTGGTTATCGGTGCGCAACACATATACGATGAAATGATAACAGCCACGAGACCTAAAGGAAAGGGAAAGCAGCACGATAAAATGCTTGACAGAGCCATTGTCGTATGGTATTATCGCCGTATAGTTCGGTAACTAAGCACAATCAGGAGAGGTCGCATAGTGGCCTAGTGCGAGTGTTTGCTAAACACTTGAGGGAGTAATCCCTCCGAGAGTTCGAATCTCTCCCTCTCCGCCAAGCGATGACCACACACATACTTTAGGTTATGTGTGTTGGTTGTTGTGTTTAGGGGTGTAGCTCAATTGGTAGAGCGGCGCTCTCCAAAAGCGAAGGTTGCGGGTTCAAGTCCTGCCACCCCTGTCGAGCAAACAAAAAAACTTCTGAGCATCAAGCTCAGGAGTTTTTTTGTTTGCTGCTCTATTTCGTAATTCCATATTCAATTTATCTTATGAGATGTCTGTACTAAACATCGTTATCCTAGCATCATCTGATAACCCACCATTCATACTAATATAGATTATATCACGCCACGTAAAGATGAGGCACAAAAACTGTGCCATCTATATCCACTTTGCAACCATAAAGCCGTTCATCCGAATGCAGGGCCTAAAG
>DATAYF010000574.1:0-9648 GCA_036272735.1 Ktedonobacteraceae bacterium | reverse complement strand
GAGCATTTCAAGCCGACCAACTCGAACGGGAGAGGACATGACCGTGAGGAGTGCCAGAAGGCCTCCTCTTCCGTTGGTTGCTCCTCTTCGTTGCGACGTGCGCCCACCTCCAGGCGACACCAACGAAGAGAAGAGAGCGGTTCTCCTGCCACGAGGTTTTTCACCTAACGGACTTACGGACTTACGGAGCCTTGTTAGAACAAACGTACCATATAGGACTCTTCCTGTCAAGGGGTTTCTGCGCCTGCCGGCGGCGCGGCTTCCATCCCCATGCATGCATGCAGGGGCCTTCCGCCGCGAATGGTAAGGAACGCTGAAGTCACTCCCTTCCTAATGATCATCACTGCCAGATCCTCCATGCCCACCATGGTCGTCACCTGAGGTCGGTGTGTTACCCGGTCCAGGTGTGCCATGTCCACCTTGTCCGCCATGATCATCACCGTGATCGTCATCATCACGCTTCAGCGTCACCTGCGCAGCCGTTCGATCCGGGTTGAGCACTCCAACGGTAGAGGTGCCGTGAGGCCAAGCAGTTGTACTGATGAGAGCGATCAATTGTGTAGAGGAGTTCTGGATCACCATGCCCACAGGCTGCCGCTTATGGCAGCTCAATATTCGGGGTAAGTGCTCATGTTGGGGTCAGCGGATCAAAACCTGAAAACTGTACGCTAAGAACGAGGAGCAGAAAAGCAGCCTGGACCGCCTTTGCCCGCACTGGTCATCCTGGTTGGCCGTCGTATCGACGAGGGGCACCAACCGTCCGTTGTATTGGTAGAAGACCCGAGCTGGTCGTTGAACCATCACATCATCCGATGTTGAGCGCCTCTGGCGACCGTTTTCATGGCATCCAGGGGACCTGTTCCCAGCCTTTTTGGAAAAGGACGAAGCCTGATCCTGTTTCCAGAAGGGTTCTCTCATCTCTCTCACTCTTGAGTTGAGGGGATCGCCATCTTTCTGGGGATGGAAGCAAGCATCAAGCAAGGGAGATGTGGGCAAAATACTCGATGACAAACTGGCGGAATTGCTGGGCAGCCATCGAGAGGCGACGATCGGTTAGCCAGGAGAGGCCGACTGTACGCTGGCACTTCGGCTCTGAAACCGTCACATGCATGACGGTCGGGCCGACTGATCCGCGCCAGGAAATCGCCGGTACAAAAGCGATACCCTGCTCCGCTCTGATCAGTCCCCGGATCGTCGAGGGTTCGTCACTTTCAAACACGATCCGGGGACGAAAGCCAGCCTGTTGACAGAAACTATCGGTCAGGTCGCGCAAGCTGTGTCCTGGCTTCAAGCTGATAAACGCTTCTTGCGCGACCTCTTGCAGGCGAATCTGGGAGCATCTGGCCAGCGGGTGGGTTGAGGGAAAAGCCAGCAAAATTTCCTCGGTCAACAGGGGAACGCTGGTGATGCCCGGCTGTTGGAGCGGAGGAGAGGAGAGACACAGATCACACCCTCCCCTGGCGAGTTGCTGCACCAGACTGGTGACGGTATTGACCTGGTGTTGTGAGAGCAGAAAATGGACGCCCGGATGATCCTTGCGAAAGGTGCTGAGCAGGTCTGGAAGCAGGTGGGTCGCCGCTCCCAGCGCGAACGTAACCTGCCCTTGCCTGCCATCCGCGAGATCCTTGAGGTCACGCTGGCCCTGCTCAAGTTCCTCGAAGATCCGCTCAACACGCTGGACATACGCCTGACCAAAGTGATTCAGGTGAATGTTTCTTCCGACACGATCGAACAAAGCCACGCCCAGTTCTTCCTCCAGGCGAGCTATGGTCTGGCTCAGTGCCGGTTGGGCAATCCCTACCTCCTCCGCCGCGCGGGTCATATGCTCCAGTCGTGCGACCGTCAGAAAATACTTAAGCTGCAAGAGTTCCATGCTTCTCTCCTTTTTGATACCGTCCAATCTATGATATCTATACATAATTCTATATTGGACGGTATCAAAAAGCGATGGTATAGTCTTCTCAAGGGAAAGAAACAATGTCTTGCGAAAGGAATATATTCTTACTGAATTCAGAGACGAACTGAGTGGGTGCATGGTGTGCAGCACCCTCACGGATGTTCTCGGCTAATCTGAGTGGTCGCACGTTCCGGCAGATTGTCCATCTGCACGCTGGCGGAGAGCAGCTTCGCCTGCACCTGTCCAATCGCTATGGAGACGGACCAGTCACGTTCGCTTCGATCTCCGTGGGGCAGGTGCTCAAGGGGCCGGTTGTGCGCCCAGGAGGGAGAGCCGTGCGCTTTGCGGGACACACGACGGTCACGCTGGGACCGGGTCAGGAGGTGGTCAGTGATCCGGTGGCCTTGCGGGTGGAGGCATTCAGCGACCTGGCGATCACCTTTATCCTGGCACAGGGAGAGAGCCTCACTGGCCATGTCAGTGCGCAGCAAACCTCGTATGTCTCAGGTATCGGTGATGTGACCGCCGTGCCGACAGAGGTCGCGTTCCTGGCCTATCCTCTCCTGACCGCATCCTGGTGGCTGATTACTGGCATCGATGTCTTGCCATCTACCCCGCTCAATGCTGTTGTGGCTTTCGGCTCTTCCACCACCAATGGCTTTGGCTCGACCCAGAATGCGAACAGGCGCTGGCCCGATTACCTAGCCCGCCGACTGAGGGATGCAGGTGGGACACGCTTTATGTCGGTTTTAAATGCCGGTATTTCAGGCAATCAACTCACCTCCTCCGAGCTTCCCCAGGCTGGGGGAACAGGAAGGGCGCCTTTCGTGCCAGGGATGCCATCTTTCTCGCCTCTCGTGTTCGGAGAAGCGGGACATCAGCGCCTGGCCTGGGGTGTGCTGGCGCAGCCAGGTGCGACGGATCTGATCGTGCATATTGGATCGAATGACCTGCGCGTTGGGGTTTCAGGCGTGACGCTGATCGAGGCATTCCAGCAGGTAGCGCAGCAGGCGCGGAAAACGTATCGACGGGTGTTTGGAACCACAATTTTGCCCGGCGGCTATCCTCCTTCGTAAGTGGAGCAGCGCCGACTCGTCAATACCTGGTTGCGTGAGCAGGGACAGCAGTGGTTTGATGCGGTCTTCGATTTCGCGACGCCACTGTGTTCCCCCGATGGTGAAGCCGTGCTCCATCCGGCATACGATTCCGGCGATGGCATCCATCCCAACGATGAGGGCTATCGATTGATGGCCGAAGCCGTGGATATCAGCAGGCTCTCCGGTAGCGCCGGTCGAGAGGCGTGAGGAATGCGCTGGACCTGTTCCTTATAGTCCTCCCAAACAGGAGCTCTTTTTTGTGAGAAAGGTAGGATTGGAGATGCAACAGGCACTCTCTTCCAGATGGGCCACGAGACGCGCTGAGAAAGCGCAGCGTCTGGCCCGCATTGCGTCCTTTGCCCAGAGGCGTCTTCTCCCCACCGAACGCATCGTGGAGGCGCTTGAAGCATTACTTGTTCCCGGCGACCGGGTCGCGCTGGAAGGAGATAATCAGAAACAGGCCGACTTCCTCTCGCGGAGTCTGGCCCGAGTGAATCCCGGCGTCGTGCATGACCTCCATCTCCTGATAGGGAGCATCAGTCGCCCCGAACACCTGGATCTCTTCGAGCAAGGCATCGCTCACCGCATCGATTTTGCTTATGCTGGCCCACAGAGCCTGCGCCTGGCACAATGCCTGGAAGATGGCAAACTGGTCATTGGGGCGATCCATACCTACATTGAACTCTACGCTCGTATGTTCACGGATCTGACACCCCAGGTGGCCCTGGTCTGCGCAGAGAAAGGGGATAGACGCGGCAATCTGTATACTGGCCCCAATACCGAGGACACGCCCACAATTGTCGAGGCGACGGCTTTCCACGATGGCATTGTAATTGCGCAGATCAATGAACTGACTGATGAACTGCCGCGCGTGGATATTCCCGGCTCCTGGATCGATTTTCTGGTGGTGGCAGATCGCCCATTCGCGCTGGAGCCGCTGTTCACCCGCGATCCGCGCCACATCACCGAGATCAATATTTTGATGGCCATGCTCGTCATTCGCGGGATTTACGCGCAGCATGAAGTGACCTCGCTCAACCACGGGGTTGGCTTTGATACGGCGGCGATTGAACTGTTACTCCCTACCTACGGGGCATCGCTGGGACTCCAGGGAAAGATCTGCCGCAACTGGGTGCTCAATCCCCATCCGACTCTCATTCCAGCCATCGAAAGTGGCTGGGTCGAGAGTGTGTATTGTTTTGGGGGTGAGCCTGGGATGGAGGCGTATGTGGCGGCGCATCCTGATGTGTTTTTTACTGGGTCCGACGGCGCACTCCGCTCCAACCGGGTGTTGGCGCAACTCGCTGGTCTCTACGCCATCGATCTTTTTATCGGCTCGACGCTGCAAATGGATGGGAATGCGAACTCTTCAACGGTGATGGCAGGACGTCTGGCGGGCTTTGGCGGCGCTCCGAACATGGGCTACGATCCTCATGGGCGCAGGCACAGTAGCCCGGCCTGGTTGAGCCTGCTCAGCGGAGAGAGTCCCGTTCTGCGCGGGCGTAAGCTGGTCGTGCAGATGGTGGAAACCTTCCAGAAAGGCGGGGTACCCAAACTGGTGGAATCTCTGGACGCCATCCAGGTTGGAACAGACGCCCATCTCCCGATCGCGCCGGTGATGATCTATGGAGATGATGTGAGCCATGTCGTGACTGAAGAAGGAATCGCCTATCTCTACAAGGCACAGAGTCTTGAAGAGCGGCAGCAGGCCCTGGCGGCTATTGCGGGTGTCAGTCCCATCGGCTTGCGCAGTGATCCCGGAAGAGTTGAGCACCTGCGTAGCGCCGGCCTGGTCGCCTTTCCAGAAGATCTCGGTATTCGCCGCACTGAAGCCAAACGTTCGTTACTTGCGGCGAAAAGTATTGAGGAACTGGTGGAGTGGTCAGGAGGATTGTACCAGCCCCCGGCAAGGTTCAGGAGTTGGTAATGCGTATCTTTTCACCCCAAGGGGTGCTTCAGCAGCAAAAAGTGTTGGCCGCACGCACCCTGGCGCATCTGGCGGTCACGGCTCTGGTCGCAGAAGCAGAACTCACTCCCAAACCTGCCCTGGTCGATCGACGTGGCTCTGGCGCGCACACGGATTTGACCCTTGCACTCATGAAACGCTCGGCGCAGACTCTTTCTGGCACGTTTGCGACCATTGCCTTTGCCTCCATGGATCACTCACCAGATCAGGCGTTACGCGAGCACCTGGGAGAGATCGGTCGGGAGGGAGAGCGTGCCATGCTGGAAGTAACCCATGGGGTGAATACACATCGGGGAGCGATCTGGGCAATGGGATTGCTAGTCGCGGGAGCAGCGATCGCCGGATTAACCGCTCCTGCCCGGCACATTACCGCCCGCGCCGGTGAACTTGCCCACCTCCCCGATCGCTTTGCACCAGATATGCCGTCACATGGTCTATCCATGCAAAAGCGCTATGGAGTTGCTGGAGCAAGAGGAGAAGCGCAACGCGACTTTCCCTGTGTGATCGAATGGGGGCTCCCTACCTTGCGGGCGGTGCGCCAACGAGGAGCAACAGAGACGTGCGCGCGCCTGGATGCGCTCCTGGCGATCATGACGCAGCTCGATGATACCTGCCTGCTCTATCGTGGCGGCCTGGATGCCTTGCGCGAGGCCAGAGAGAGTGCACGCGCCGTCCTGTGCGCGGGAGGAACAGGTACGGCTGCGGGCCTGGACCAGCTCTCTCTCCTGGAGAGCTCCCTGCTCCTGCGCCACGCGTCTCCAGGGGGAAGCGCGGATCTGCTCGCGGCCACGCTCTTTCTTGATGCACTTGCCAGCGGGACACCACCAGCAGAAGGAGGAAGAGAATGGAACGTATGACTTTTACCTATCCAGCCAGCCAGCCGGTAGCATGCCGGGTCCACGTGGGTGTGGTTGGGTCGGGCGATCTGGAAATTGTGCTGGGGCCCTCACCCGACCAGCTCGCCCATGTGCGAGTACGCACGAGTGTTGACGGCTATGGGGCCACGTGGAAGGCCGTCCTGGACCGTTTCTTTACGCGGTACGCTCCGGCGGTCACGCTCGAACTCAACGATTTTGGCGCGACGCCCGGCATGGTCATGTTGCGCTTGCAACAGGCAGTGGAGGAGAGCCAGAGATGATTCCTTCTGAACCCATACATTCTCCGCTCAAACCTCGGCACAGTTTTCTTGAATTACACGCCCGTGAACGCGCGCAAGCCTTGCTCGATGCCGGAACATTTCGGGAATTGCTTGGTCCTTTCGATCGCCTGGAATCTCCCTGGTTGGAACCACAGGGCATCGTGCCAGAGAGCGATGATGGTGTGATCATCGCGCGTGGTTTCATCGCGGGCTGGGACGCAGTCGTGGTGGCCATCGAGGGAGCCTTTCTGGGCGGCAGCATCGGTGAGGTTTCCGGTGCGAAAATCGCCGGGGCGCTCGAATTAGCCTTACGGGACTGTGAACAGGGCCATCCGGTCTACCCGGTTCTTTCCCTCGAAAGCGGGGGCGTGCGTCTCCAGGAAGCAAACCTGGGGCTGAATGCCATCGCTGAAATCAGCTCAGCAATTGTGTCTCTCCGTCGCTATGTGCCCGTGATTGGAGTGATCACGGGGATGGTCGGATGCTTTGGGGGCATGTCGATTGCCGCCGGCCTGTGTAGTTATCTGATCGCAACGCGCGCGGCAAGGCTGGGACTGAATGGTCCTGAAGTGATTGAGCAGGAGGCTGGCATTGAGGAATTTGACGCCCGCGATCGGCAACTGATCTGGAGCGTTGATGGCGGAGAACAGCGCTACGCTTGTGGTCTGGTCGACTTTCTGGTCGAAGACGATACCCCTGCCATCGTCGCGACGATCCAGGAATGCTTCAGACGAGGCTTGCCAGCCACCCATCGCAGTACGCAAGTTGACTCCTATCGAGCGCTGTTCGCGGATATTGATCTTTCGGAACAGCTTGATAGCGCTACCGCACGGACCATTTTTGAGAAGAGAGGCACACGTTGAACACGCAACACCTGACCGCATACCGCAGTCGAACCTGGTTCACCGCCCTGACTGGAGGAACACGCTCACTTGAAGGGTACCCTGCCTCTGTGCTGGTTGCAGATGCCCCCTTACACAACGAGCGCGTTCGCTATCTTGCCGTGGTGCCTGATCCGCACAATCGTTTCCCGCGTGCGCGTCAAGGCGAAGTGGGGATTGACGAGTGTCTGGCGCTCGCGTCGGCGGTACGCGAGGCCATCACGCAGGATCAAGATGGCAACCGGCGGGCGCTCGTCGCGCTGGTTGGGTTGCCCAGTCAGGCGTATGGGCGACGTGAAGAACTGCTCGGTTTGCATCTGGCTTGTGCTGCTGCTACCGATGCGTATGCCTCTGCCCGGCTGGCTGGTCATCCCGTGATCGCGCTGATTGTCGGACACGCTCAATCCGGCGGCTTTCTGACTCACGGCTATCAGGCCAATCGTCTCCTCGCCCTTGATGATCCCGACGTTTCCGTCCATGCCATGGGAAAAGAGGCCGCCGCGCGTGTGACCAGGAGGAGCATCGAAGAGATGGAAAACGTGGCGCACCAGATCCTGCCGATGGCCTATGCCATCCGCGATTACGCGCGGCTGGGACTGCTGGATACGCTGATTGAAGGGGTGCAGCCAGATCATCCAGAGGAAGCAGATATTCGACGGGTCAAGGAGGCGATCGTGACTGCCATCGTCGATACTCGTTCGGGTCCACGAGATCTCAGCAGGCGCTGGATCTCTCCCGCAGCACAGCTGGGAAGAGCTGCTTCCATCAGCGTGCGCGAACGGATGTCCGCACAATGGAGGTAAGACCGCATGATCTCCTCCTCATTGATGGCCCGGATGCGCTGGTGAATCAGACCACATGCCCGCTCTGGGTCTCTGCTGCGTTGGAAAGAGCACCCTATGTCGTTGTGCGTCGCCAACGCGCCAGCACCGGGATGGTTGCCGTGGGGGTCCGAGGACAGACACGCAGCGAGCGCTACGCGGCCTTCCTCCCAACGCGTGCGATCAGGCAGCAGATCACGCCTGAACAACTGGCGCAGGCACAGGGATGGATAACGAGTCCACGCCTGTCCACCAGCCAGGCGCTCCAGGCGCTCATTACGGTGTCGGATGTGCTAGAAACATGGGATCTGGCCTGGGGACCGGTGGGAAGCGTGGGATTTGAGCTGGCAAGCGACCGACCGACCATTACAGAAAGCAGTGATCTTGATGTGATCATCCGCGCACCAGAACGATTATCTCTGGCTCTGGCGCGCACGCTCCTGGCCAGACTTTCCTCCCTGCCGGTACGCGTGGATATCCAGGTGGAAACACCGTTCGGTGCCTTTGCCCTCCAGGAATATGGGCGGGAAGCCTCCCGCGTGATGGTGCGTACGCCTGATGGTCCCAGGCTGCTCCATGATGCCTGGGAACATCCAGAGCAGGTGAAAGGGACGGATCAATGAGTGTCGCGTTTCTTTTTCCGGGACAGGGGGCACAACAGGTGGGCATGCTCCATCAGCTTCCCGCTCACCCGACAGTTGCTTCGACACTGAAGGAAGCGAGCGTGGTCCTGGGGCAAGATGTTTCGCTCCTCGACAACGAGCAGGCGTTGCACTCAACGGTCTCGGTCCAGCTTGCATTGCTGATTGCAGGGGTCGCGACGGCGCGAGCGCTCACAGCAGAGGGCGCCCGACCAGCCATGGTTGCGGGACTCTCCGTCGGTGCGTTCAGCGCGGCTGTCATCGCGGGAAGCCTCGATTTTCCGCCAGCATTACGCCTGGTCCACTTGCGGGGCGTGTTGATGGAGCGTGCGTATCCACGCGGGTATGGGATGGGCGTCATCGTTGGGCTGACGGAAGCAGAGGTCAACCGCTTACTGAAGCCCATCCATACTTCGGCCACTCCCGTGTTTCTTGCGAATCTGAACGCGCCACGTCAGATCGTCATTGCCGGGACGGAGCAGGCTGTCCAGAAGGCGCTTGAGCAGACGCTCCATGCTGGTGCCCACAAAGCGGAGCGTCTCCCTGTACAGGTGCCATCGCACTGTCCACTCATGGAACCCGTCACCGAACGCCTGGAGCAGGAGATCCAAAGCGTCTCACTCGCTCCGCCGAGCGTCCTCTACATCAGCAGTAGCAGTGCGCGCGCACTCTCTGCACCTGAGGTAATTGGGAAAGATCTGGCGCGCAATGTGGCACAACTCGTGCGCTGGTATGACGCGACCACTGCACTCTTCGAGTTGGGGACCAGGCTCTTTGTCGAACTCCCACCTGGTCGTGTCCTCACCGATCTGGCAACGGAAGCGTTCCCCAAGGCGAGAGCCATTGCGCTCTCAAGTAGCTCCCTCAATTCGGTAAGTACACTGATACAGCGGGAAAGATAACATCTGCCGCCACACTGCGTCTTATCCAGGAGGAATCCCGCCAACGCGTTCGACGTAATCGCCGTACGTTCGCCAGGCTTTTCCAGGCTGCTTCTCCGTTTTTCGGGCTTAGCGTACAGTTTTCACCTTTCGATACGCTGACCCCATGTTTAGGATCTGTCCCACTTTTGGTGATGCTGAGATGCTCTTAACCCAGTCCTCGTCTAGCAAGAAGCTCCTTTTCTCACTTGTGCATCTGTTTTTCTGTCCCGGTGCTCCTCGCCTTGCGTGACGCTACTCTCCATCACCAAGATTGGAACAGATCC
>DATAYF010000573.1:0-6096 GCA_036272735.1 Ktedonobacteraceae bacterium | reverse complement strand
CCTTCAACCCCACATCAATGCCGATATCAGGATGTTCACAAGCACCTAGCTTATGATTCGTCTGTGGCTCCGTCTCGCAGACGATCAAGGCATACCAATGATCATCTGCTCGCAACACCAGATGGACGGTTTTGGGTATTCCCTCTATTGGTCGATGCAACTTGATCTTGAGGAAGTGTCCCAGTTTCTTCGGCACAATAAGGTGTTTGTTGTTTTCATGTAGATAGCAATCTTTGCCATACTGACGAAGCTGGATGGAATGCCAGCGATTGGGCTTCTTGAAACGGGGGAACCCGATACCAGGAATGGCATTTTTCTTGGCCGCAACAAAGCGTTTGAGCGATTTCGTCAGGCGATCAGCAAGCATCTGCACCGTGGTGGCTGGAACGTGTTCGCCGTGCCCTTTGAATGCGGCTTCAAGCTCATACTTGTTTGGGAATGTCCCATCTTGCTCATACGCTCGTTTGACGGTCTCAAGCATGCCATTATAGATGGTGCGAGACTCGATCAAGCACTGCATGAGCTTGCAATGTTGTTCCGTATTCACAAAAAGTCGGTACTCAAACGTCTTCATATGCATATTCTACCTCAAATGATTAGAAAATGTCAAGGGCAAGGGAATACCCAACCCAAGCCCCAAACAAGGAACGCCTTTTTCACCCCCTTGGCTGAAGACCAGGGGCCCTCAAAGGCGATTTATAGGTAGAATCTTGACATTCGCAATGCTTGATGGTATTATCTAACCATCTGATTAATTAAGTTAACTACTTGATTAATCCAGTGAACCAATTAGTGAACAAAAGAGAGGAACAGGCGCAAAAGTGGGTAGAGTTATTCGCCAACGTGACGCCGAAGTCGCGCGCGAGGCCATTCTGGAGGCCGCAGAAGAAGTGTTCGCACGCGATGGATTTGCCGGAGCGCGCATCGAAACCATCGGAGCAGAGGCGGGGTACAACAAGAGTCTCATCTTCCACTACTTTGGAGATAAAGAGGGGCTCTACGGGGCGATTATGGTGAGGCTCAAGAAGCGTATGATGGACGAATACCTGGAGCCACTCACGGCCTTCGCGCAGTGTAGCGACGAGGTGAGCGGCAGTCGGTTGCGCATTTTCCTGGAGTTAAGCATAGATCGCTATCTCACGTTTCTGTCGCAAAATCCGCGTAACTTGCGCATTATGGCCTGGGAATCTGCCGAGGGCTGGCATACATTTCTGGGAAATAGGGAAGGGCTTGAGGAACATAGAGCCTGCATGATTTGCCTGAGGAGCTTTTTACAAAAAGCCCAGGAGATGGGCATCATCAACCCGAAGCTCAACACACGTTTCGTGTTCGTAAGCATCATCCACCTGTGCGTTCTGTATTTGCTCAACCTTCCGCGCTACGAGTGGTTCCTCGGTGAATCTCCGACCAACCAACCGGAATCTCTGGTATTTGCGCGCCAGCAGATTGTTGAACTCGTCTTACATGGCATCGTCAATCCATCTCTGGAAAGGTCTGAAATATGACAAAAGGATATCAATGGCGGGTGGCGGCTGTAGTGTCTCTGGGCCTGTTTATGGCTGTTCTAGATAATACTATCGTGAGTGTGACGCTTCCACAAATGCAAAAGGCCTTCCATACTGATTTTGAAACAATAACGTGGGTGGCCTCCGCCTATTTCCTGGCTCAGGCGGCAGTAATTCCTATCGTTGGCTATCTCAGCGACCGTATCGGCGCAAAGCTGGTTTTTCTGTCTGCGCTGATCTTGTTTACTATTGGCTCGGCGTTGTGTGCACTGGCTTCGACGAATGAAGCATTAATCGCCTTCCGTGTCTTTCAGGGCATTGGCGGTGGCGCGCTGCTTCCGATTGCGTTTGCGATCATTTTTCGCATCTTCCCGCCATCCAAGCGTGGGATGGCAAATGCGGTACTGGGTATTCCAGTGATGATGGCACCAGCCTTTGGCCCCACAATCGGCGGCTACCTGAGCACAAGTTTCTCCTGGAACGCGATCTTTATCATCAATGTACCCATTGGGATAGTGGCGCTGATCCTGGCAGTGCTGGTATTGCCTGGACGAGAAGCGGATGCCGAGAATTCGGCACCCCCAACGAGCAAACGGCGCTTTGACATTCTGGGCCTGGCCCTCTCGATGATCGGCTTTACCGCTCTGGTCTACGGCATTACCGAGGCGGGCTCGAAAGGCTGGGGCAATGCTACCGTAATGACCTTCGTTGTCGTCGGCGCGGTAGTGCTGGCGGCCTTTGTCGTGGTCGAGTTGCGTGTGAGTGACCCGGTGATAGATCTGCGTCTTTTCGCAAACTATACATTCACGATCTCGAATATAGTGCTGTGGGTCGTTGCTGGAGTACTCTTTGGTAGCCTGTTCTTGCTCCCACTCTTTTTTGAGAACATTCAGGGCCACACTGCGCTGACGACAGGTGAATTGCTGATCAGCCAGGGGCTCGCAATGGGCGTCGGCATGGCTCTCTCCGGGGCTCTGTACAACCGGGTTGGTCCGCGTATTCTGACTGTAACTGGCCTGGTGCTGCTGGCTGCTGGCACGTACAGCCTGACCCGGCTGAATGTAAATACCTCCGGCCAGTCGCTGCAAATCTGGTTGATCCTACGCGGCCTGGGAATGGGCTTTACGATGCCAGCCTTACAGACAGTGGCCGTATCGGCAGTGAGCAACAGAGCGATGGCGAAGGCTTCCTCCCTGGTTACGGTAACCCGCATGGTTGCCAGTGCCATCGGGGTCGCGACTCTCACTACTTATCTGACCCAGCAGGGAACAAATTATGGTCTGGATATCGGAAAATCAATTCAGGCAGGCCTGGCAACGCACCAGTTCAACGGGACCGCAGCAACCTGCGTCCAGGCCGCCGGTCCTACGTTCAATCAGGCTGCTCTCCATGCTTGCGTCGCCCATAATGCAGGCACCTTTGGCCTGAACGATACCTTCCTGGTGATAGTGATCTTCTGCACGGTCTCTATTGTTCTGGCCTTAATTCTTGGTCGCGATCCTGCGCTTCAGGCTTTTAAAGAGGCAAGAGCGCGTGGAGAAGAAGTGGTGCTGGAACGCGAACCGGTGTTGAGCGATTAGAAACATGAGTCACCCCCATTTTCGATACCGTTAGAAAACTTTTTTGTTGAGTGCAGCATACGCTTTGCTTGCAATTGAGTTAAGGTCTGTTGGAGCTTCTGTGCGAGGAAACGAGAGGGAGAAACGAAGTGGATTAACACTGGTGAGAGTAGCCGTAGCCCGTCGGTTCCGTTGACGCCACCGTGATGTGACTAACGTCCCGGTGGCTTCTTCGTATTCAATCACCCCTTCAAGCAATCTCAATACGGGCAAAAATGCCGGACGTGGCGTAATAGCTGCGATTTCTTTCGTCTCCACGTCGTAATGCAATCTACCAGGCTCTAGAATCTCTTTGACTATCGCACTGCGTTCTTCCACACTGCCAACGATCCAGACAGCAGCCAAGCCTGGTAAACGCTCTCCAGCCTCAATCACATTCTCCAGGCGAATGCCATTCACTTCTGGTGAAGTTGAAATGCACGTTGAGGAGGTTTAACCATGATCCACGAGCAACCAAAGGGGAAGAAAATCAGGAGTATCGTGAAGCCAGTAGCGCAGAATGCTATGTAAGGCGCATGAGGTTTGTTGGCTCACCCGCATTTTGCGCGATGCGGGTGAGCCATTGGCTGACAGACTATTTCATGACAACTTACGTGACACCGGGCCAGACCGCCTGCTGGTAAAAACGGTGATCTCTCGGACCTGATCGAGAGAGAGTTGCCAGAAGGTTCCCTGGATCACTTTTTCGTCTCGTGTCTGGTCGCCGAGCCAGTCTGGGTTGCCAACGCTCTCCAGATCAAAGATGCGCTGCCAGCTATCGAGGATCCTCTGATGGAAAACCGGATTGGAGAGTGGTCCTGACGGCGTGTGAGTGAGGCTACACAACGCCAGTTCGGTCTCAAAGGCTTCCTCTTCTGCTTGACTCAGGGAGAGATATCCATAGTTGAGTGCATGATGCCAGAGCATAAAATCGGAGAGCAGAATCTGATCGTTGGGGATCTCACAAGCGAGACGAACTCCTCTGGTTCCTGGAGCAAGATGGCCAGGGCTCCGAAGATCCGGCTTGCGATGGGTGGCATCTCTCCACTGAGACCAGGCCCACAGTGGATACATGTCCGACTTGGGCCTCTTTCCAATGCGTCTCTCCATTTGCTCGGCCATCCACTCATAGGCGGTCTGCCATTGCCAGGACTCATCCGCCAGACTGATGAGGTCGGGTCCAGGACCGTAAATGAGGCCTTCTTGTTGGAGCTTTTCCCATACCTGAAAGGATTGAATAGTCCAAACCAGCATCGAGGCGTTGCCTTTCTTTTCAGCGGCTCACCCGCACTTCCTCTGAAAGTCTCCTCGTTGAGATCATGGGGCACATGGCTTTCATCTTTGGGGGGTGCACCAAGGTGCATGCGCTCTTTGCGTGAAAGCTCTAGCATAGCTGAGATGCCAATAGTGCTCGATTGGCTTCGGAAGCTGCCTTCACTTTTTAAGGTTGGCTTTATTGTACAGTTTATCACGCGAAGTGTGGGTGAGCCCATTGTCAAGACAGTTTGTGAGACCTTGAGGAAGCTTTTCCAGATCTCTTCAACACGCAACATGAAACAAGCTAATCATGGGACCTGCGGCCTCATTCCAGGCATGGATTGCTTGGGGTGTGAAGAGAAGATCCACCTGACACTGCTTGCGCTTGAAGTAATCTGCGGCTTCTCCCGAAAGCCTGACGTTTCCATTCTGCCCTGTACCGATGATGAGTCGTTTTGCCTCTGGTTCATAGACATATTTGGCTTCGGCCAGTGAAAGGATATGCGATGTGCCGTAGATAGCCTTTCTGACATTCCATTCATGAATTTTACTGCTCAAATATGTTATATATAGATATATGGACTCTGACGTGACCTCTTTCTTTCTTTCTTTCTCTGTTAACTCGACGAAGGAGCTTTTTATGGCACAATATTATCAAGAACATCAGCAGATTTCCGGCCAACAGCAAAACGCCGGCAATGATATCCACAAATCCGACCAATCGCTCATCTTTGATACCGTGCAGCGTTCCGCTGATCTTTCCACACTGCTCACCCAATTACAAACTGCCGTGACCCAGGCCACCGCTGATGGCACCCTTCCTGAAGAGACGGGGAGTGATGCCAGGGGCGCCTTTGAAAAGGCTGCACTTCAAACGAAGAAGCCACCTCCTGATACGAAAAGCATCCTAGACTATCGGGAGCAGCAGTTGGGAGCTACGCATCCCAACGCAGCCCAAAGCCTGAACAACCTGGCAGCACTCTATCGAGAGCAGGGCAAATATGAGGAAGCGGAGCCATTGATGAAGCGAGCTCTGGCGATCTGGGAGCAGCAGTTGGGGGCTACGCATCCCAACACGGCCCAAAGCCTGAACAACCTGGCTCTCCTCTATCATGAGCAAGGCAAATATGAGGAAGCGAAGCCGTTATACCAGCGAGCTCTGGCGATCTGGGAGCAGCAGTTAGGAGCTACGCATCCCAACACGGCCAGCAGCCTGAACAACCTGGCAGCACTCTATCGAGAGCAGGACAAATATGAGGAAGCGGAACCGTTGTACCAGCGGACGCTGGCGATCTGGGAGCAGCAGTTGGGGGTTACCCATCCCAACACGGCCAGCAGTCTGAACAACCTGGCTCTCCTCTATTATGCGCAGGGGAAGTACACGGAGGCTGAGCCGTTGTACCAGCGAGCCCTGACGATTTTTGAGCAGCAATTGGGCCAAGACCATCCCAGCACTCGGACAGTCCGCGAGAATTATACTCACCTGCTCCAAACGATGGGACGTGATTAAAAGCGAAGAAGAGTCTTGATCGTTCATGAGAATCTAGAGATTTACACCTTGTGACCTATTGAAAAGAAGCAGTTTTATGATATGATAACGGCAGTGTAGAATATACTTGGATTTCTTTGAAGGTATTGCTCAACTGGTAGAACCACATTACCTGGTGGAGGTTGCCTATTTTGAGCTCATTTCTCGTCCTTTTTTCGAGCTCTTCACCACTTAGTGTGGTTGTACC
>DATAYF010000572.1:0-2500 GCA_036272735.1 Ktedonobacteraceae bacterium | reverse complement strand
GGCCCCATACAGCCTCATCTATATATGGGTCAAATCATCTTGTTATCGGCGCGATGCGTCTTCCTACAATACTGCCAGTGCCGGAGTTTGCATGGAGAGCGAGGCACGCAGCAGCGGGCGGGCGCGTTGGAAATAGGTCTTCGCCGTATTTTCCGGCATGTTGAGTCGATGGCCGATTTCGCCAAAGCTTAGTTCCTCGGTATAGCGCAAGAAGACGACCGAGCGAAACTTGGGCGGCAACTTATCGATGGCACGGCGCAAGTGCCCACGCAGGTCATGCTGCTCCGCGACCTCGTCGGGAAGTGGATAGGGATCGGGAATGGCCTCGACCGTTGACAGGTCGTCTTCTCCGATATGCAGCTCCATTTCCGAGAACAAGATGGGGCGTTTCTTGCGCAGTTCATCCATACAGCGATTCCAGGCCACCTGGAACAGCCACGATTTCAGCGGCGACTTACTGCGCGGCGAGGTAAGGTGATTGTGCAGTTTCGGCAAAGAGACATAGAGCTGCATAAACACAAACTGCAAGACATCGTATGCCTGCTCGTAATCCCCCAAACATCGCCCGATAAAATTGTACAAGGCAGTATGATAACGTGCCTCCAGAACCTCAAACGCTCTATGATCTCCTGCCAATGCCCGGCCAACCAGGAGGTTATCACCCGGCTCTTGATAGGACAGCTTTATCGTTTTTTCATGTTTTTTCATGATTATCAACTTCCACTTCCTTGTACGTTTGCTTGCTTATGCATGCATGTATCCTGAATCGCTACCTTCATGTTTTTATGGATTATCGTAACGTTGTACGGGACAATTCTATTACTATTATTGTCGTTAATCACCGGCTATTTGTTCCATTGGATATTTTCCCGAAAAGGAAAGATGTCCTATATGGACGCAAAAGCCTGAAACTCTGTTGCCGGTGGCCCTCCACCTCGTGTATACTGCCACTCTAGCACAGATTGTTCAGAGAAATTTCAAAGAATTGTAAAAAATTTGTAGTAATGTGTCGCAAATTCTGGTGTTGAGTGTATGCTGAAAAGAGAATGAGCAATTTTATACGGCAAAGCTGTTGACAAGTGCAATTGCGGCTAATAAGATAGAGCTATGCAAGACTTACAGGCCGGATTTCAAAATATCTGAAATATCGGCGATGCGCGCTAAAAGCTGTAAAATTTCGGACAGCTATCAACGTGAGAGGATCAGCGAAGGTCATGCCCAAAAAGCCCCCCCAGGACGACGAGCAAGCAATATCCGACGATTCGTCGTCCTACCGGTCGTCTCGGCGACTACGCAACACGGCCACGTCCAGGCGAGCAGAGAGGGACTACTTCGATGACGAGCATCCAGAGGTACCCAGCGTAAGACGCGCCTCGCTCTATCTCGATCAAACGGAGCAGTCTACCGTGCCTGAAAGCTCCTCGCCACGCAGCACGCGCTCGCGTAGGCGCGATGAGTATGATGAGATGGCTCACGGTTCGACCCAAGCGCGGCAGGGGTTGGCAGATGATGATGCCGCGTGGGAGGGAGAGGAAGACGACGAGATTGCTCATGGGCGTACTCAGCGTGGCCGATCGCGGAAGCTCGAAGAGGAAGATACTGTACAGCATCGCCAGGCTCCCCGCCTTACGTCGCCGCTTCCACCGGCTCATCCACGGGTGCAGACGCGCTATGCTCAACCACGGCGCGGCGTGTTTCAGGGCTTGCATCGCAACCAGACCCTCTTGCTAGTTGGTATCATTCTGGGCCTCATGCTCATTATCATCCCTATCGTTGCTCACACATCGCAGCAACATATCACGTTGCTGCGTCCAAAGACGGCGTCAAATGGCACTGCGGTCGTGACGGCAAAAGATCCACATGCCATCGTCATCACGCCGTCAGACGCCGATCATCCAGCACCACCGGTCTTCGCCAGTTCCGCGTATCTCATGGATGTCCATTCGGGAGCCACGCTTTACGCCGCTAATCCTTTTGAACACCTGCCCATGCTTAGTACCACCAAGCTCATGACGATGCTGTTGGTGGCTGAGCATGGCAATCTCGATCAAAAAGTGACCATTAGCGGTACCATCGAGCATGATATCAATGGCCTGTCCGCTGACAGCTCGCTTATGGGCATCAAAAAGGGTGAAACCTACACAATGCGCGACCTGTTGTACGGTGCGATGCTGGTTTCAGGGAACGACGCGGCCACGGCCATGGCTGATACGGTGGGGGGCAGTGAGCAGAACTTTGTTAATATGATGAACCAGCGCGCGCACGCCTTGGGCATGAACGATACGCATTATATGAACCCGCATGGTCTGCTTATGCCTGGGCATTATTCCTGTGCCCATGACCTGGCGATCATCGGTCGCGCCGCCTTCAGCAACTCGACCCTCAGCCAGATGAGCACAACGAAGTCGTATCATATTACCGCCAACCGTCAGCACGCCGATCACTACCTGATCAATGACGACCAGTTCTTCTGGTGGTATCCTGGTGTGGATGGGGGAAA
>DATAYF010000571.1:0-5612 GCA_036272735.1 Ktedonobacteraceae bacterium | reverse complement strand
CTCGTTGACACCCGTCGCCAACGTCTTGATGCCGAGATCGATGGCTAGCACACCCCCGGCGCGGCGCGTTTCTTCTTGTTCCTCGTGGACAAAGGACGCGTGGTAGTGTCCTTGTCCATCTCTGGATATCGCAACGTCTTTGAAGTCCATAGGGGTCGGTTCTGTGAGACGAGCGACGATATGGGATACTTTTTTGGCCCATGTCTGGCCCCTCCGCCAGTGGGAAGGGTAATCTTGTCTCTCCCGATCTTGATGTACATGGCCGGGTAGATCAGTGTGAAAAAGCAATGTCGTGGGCGCACCCTGGGAAAGCCGGGCTTCTCTCCATTTTCGACTCTGCGAAAAAAGGCATCGATCGCAGCTTTCAGGCGATAATAGACCTCAGCAAGCAGCTTGCCGTAGACAGCATCTAGTTCAGGATCGTACTGCTTACTCTCTTGCAATGAGCGTTTGGCCTCAACGAAGTTCCACTTTTCTCCATCACGCAGGCGCATTACCCACCAATTGTACAAGCCCCGGCACTTACCCTGCATAAATTCCAGCGTGGCAGCGTCCTGTGGACTTACCTCAAGCCTGATCTTTGTGCTGATCAGCATGGTGTTTCCCTCCTGTCTGTGTGCTTTCTTTGCTTTACCCAACGGGTAAGAGGATGAGATGAATATGTGTTGCCTCGGCTGGGAACGTAGTGCTCTTGTTGTCGATGCTGATTGAGACGCTTTGCACGCCTGGCACCTGTAAAAGGGCCGTGGTTGCCTGAACTTTGCTCTTTCCCGTCACCTTCTCCCCGAAGTATACCCTACTTGAAGACCTGAAATCACTCATCACCAAATGCGCGGAAGAGTCTGAGTGTTGCGCATTATCATGTGCATTTCCCGCGGGTCAGGCTGGCCTTTGCCTCAGGAAGGTTGGCCATAGGTACCAGCAAAAGCGGGAAAGAAGCAACCCTTGAGCAGATCAGTGCCAGAGATGCCACAATGCTGTCTGCTGTCGCCGCCGAAGCGAGCCAGATCCGTTGAAGCACGTCCGTCCAGAGACATATCCGCCCAAAGGTATGCGGGAAATTCGTCAGAGACAGTGTGCCGCGAGACAGCGGAGTGTGGAAGCCTGGAACACTACACCTCCTTTTTCTCCCGAGGCTTCTGTGCTGAGGCACTTCTGCTCGACTCGCAGCCGTCCATTGTTTCCAGCAATCGTTGCAGTGTTGCTCGTGTCTCGGCATTAGGAGTGTAAATCATGATCCTGATATCAGGGTTGGTGAGCACTTGCAAGGTGAAATGCTCGAATTCCAGAGATCCCAACGTCGGATGTTCGATGACTTTGTGGCCATCTAGCGCGCTGCGCACGTCATGGTGGGGCCACCACCGACAAAATTCAGGACTCACTTGCTTTAAATCCTCAATCAATTCCTCGAACCAAGGATCACCGGGATATCGAGCACTGGCCGTGCGAAATTCTGCGAGTGTCGCCCGCGCAACCATTTCCCAATTGGGGCGCTCCCGCGTCGCCGAGTTGGTGAAGAGTCGCCAAACCATGTTACACGCGTAAGGAGACGAGGCAGCCGAAAGCAGGTCCGAAATAGCAAAGAGACCATCGGCAGCTTTATTCCATGCCAGATAATCATACCGTCGTCCAAGAATATACGCAGGACTCGGATTGAGGTCATCCAACATTTGTTGGAGCGCCGGACCGACATCCTCCGACGCTGGGGAAACAGGAGGAGGAAGTGGTTGCCCGGCGAGCAGAAACAGATGCCGGCGTTCATTGGGCGTCAGCCTGAGCGCCTGCGCCAGACTTTCCAGCACTTGCGCTGAGGGATGCACATCACGTCCTTGCTCCAGCCAGACGTACCAGGAGGTGCCAATATTGGCCAGTTGCGCGACCTCTTCACGGCGTAACCCTGAGATTCGACGTCGCAAGCCAGGTGGCAAATCCACCTCACCAGGAGATAGACTCGCCCGGCGCTTGCGTAAAAAATCGGCGAGGGCCTGGCGACGTTCGTTCTTCTGCATCTCTCGTTGCTCCTTAACATGGTAGTCAGAGACCTATGATCAACAAACACTGGTCCTGGGATCATCAAGAGATCATACTCAAGGAGAGCTCTTGCGTCAAGATATCACTTGCACCTGGCGTGAGAATTGCTCCCTATCAGGAGGAAGAACCTTCTTCCATTATGCGCAGAATCGAGAGAGAGGTATGTATGTCTCTACAATTTGGTGTGTCCCTGCCGCAAGGCTGGAACATGGAACTGGCAAGCATTAAGGACCCCATTGAAGCCTACGAGATGATGACTCGCGTGGCTCAGACTGCCGACGAAGTCGGTTTCGCGTCCGCCTGGCTTGTCGATCACTTTCATACGACCCCACGGCCATCACAAGAAGCCACGTTTGAGTGCTGGACGACGACCGCCGCCCTGGCACGTGATACCAGGCGTATTCGCATTGGTCAAACGGTTACCTGCACTGGCTATCGCCATCCCTCCCTGCTCGCCAAAATGGCCAGTACGGTCGATGTCCTTTCGCATGGGCGACTCACCTTTGGCATTGGGGCCGGCTGGCACGAGCAGGAGTATCGCGGCTATGGTTATGACTTTCCTGATACTGCTGAGCGACTGCGGCGTCTTGGCGAGGCGGTGCAGGTGATCCTGGCCATGTGGACTCAGGAAGAAGCGATTTTTGAGGGCAAGTATTATCAGGTGCGCGGCGCGATCAATCAACCCAAAGGCGTGCAAAAGCCGCATATTCCCATCTTGATTGGCGGTGGTGGCGAACAGGTAACTCTCAAACTGGTTGCGCAGTATGCTGATGCCTGTAATGTGTTTGGCGATCTAGAGACCATCAAGCATAAGTTCGCCGTGCTCAAAGCCCACTGTGAAACTGTCGGGCGCGATTACGAGAGCATCCACCGAACGGTAGGGGCCTTCTGTTGTATTGGCGAGACCGACGAGCAGGCGCGGGCCAAGTTTCCCGCCGCGCTGTTGGGACGTCCTGTGGCCGCGGGTGCGCTGATCGGCACACCAGAAACAATCCGCCGCCGTCTGGCTGAGTTGGAGGCAGTTGGCGTTCAGGAAATAATCCTCGGGTTCCCTGATATTCTGCACCTGGATACGTTGCGCTTGTTTGCTCACGAGTTTCTAGCATAAGCTGGAGAACTGGAGGAGCATGCGCGCAACGACGGCATATTCACTCAGGCTTCACCGTAGTTCGCATGGCACGAGAAGCTTTGAGCTGAATATGCTCTCGTTTGAGATCTCAAACGGATCTTCTCCAACGAAAACGCTTGCAGTGTGGTCAACCTTCGGGAGGCAAGGGCCAGCCTGACTCGCGGGGAATGCACATGATGATGCGCAACACTCAGGCTCATGCCCAGATTTGGTGAATATGCGAGTTGATGAGTCATTCTCGCTTATCTCGTGAGCACGAATCTTCGGGAACCAGATGCCGATAAGCTCATCATTCACCAAATCTGGGCAAGAGCCATACATAATCCCTATGTAATTCGTAGAAGAGATACATAGGGATTATGTATTGTGACCTAGCGCTAGAGGCTGGGCAATGTCTGTAGTATCGTTTACATTGTGTCTCAAGTGTAAAATTTAATGGCAGCTTTCTTGTTCTCGAATGAAGCAGTGTTTAGGGAAATTTAGCTTCAAAATGCATATGTTTAAACACATTTCCTCTCTCCTACATAAAAGCATACCGGCACGGGCGTGTCAAAATCCGGGTCATACTCGAATGCCTATATTTTTGAGAAATTTTTGAGCGTATGCTGTGCTCTTTTGATACCCTCTTGAGCAGAAGCGGAGTATAGTTTTGGGTGTAATACCGATGGATGATCCCTCCCAGTAAGAAGAAAGCGTTGTGGATATGTCTAAAGCACAAATTTTGTTGGTAGAAGACGACGATGTGTTGCGCGATGTTGTTGAGCGCAATCTATCAGCACGCGGTCATGCTGTGTGTGGCTCTAGCGATGTGCAGGATGCGCTTATCCATCTACGGTCGCAAAAATTTGACCTGATCTTTTTGGATATCAACCTGCCGGAGCAAACTGGTTGGGACCTGTTACGCGCACTACAAACCGAGGGGCACGTGCTTCAGCGCGTACAGGGATGCCTGCCCGTAGTTGTGCTCTCGGCAGTTCGTGTGAGTCCACAGCGTCTGGCCGAGTTCCATCCACTGGCGTATTTACCCAAGCCGTTTCCTATGGAGGCAATCTTACGTCTTGCTGCCGAGGCTGCTCAGCGTCATACAGATGGGCAGTACGCGAGCGAGCCGCGAAGCTATAAGGCATCCCATGCTCACGAGGAGAAGTTTTATGCTTGATCTTATCATTGTGTTGGTCTCAATTGCATTTTTCGTGGTGTGCATCGGCTTTGCTATTGGATGCGAGCATTTGTAATAGAGGAGTGAAGAACACGTGAATACGCCGCTTGAATACATCCTGGTTGGTGTCGTCGCTCTATTGGTCACTATCTATCTTTTTGTGGCGCTATTGTTACCAGAAAAGTTTTAGTAATCATGCGTTTTTGTAAAAGACATTATCGTTACGTATCGAAAGCTTCTCTTACAGATATGCAAGGAAGCGTAACTCATTGAAAACGAGGTGAAAGGGATGTCTGTGACGTTCAACAGCATCTTGCAAGTTCTCATCTACGTGGTTCTCTTATTGTTGATCACGAAGCCGATGGGCTTATTCTTGAAAAAGGTGTTCGCCGGGGAGCGTACCTGGCTGTCACCTGTACTGGTGCCCGTGGAAAGGGTATTTTACCGGTTGTGTGGTGTGAAAGCCGACGAGGAGCAGAATTGGATTGCATATACCATCTCTATGCTGGTGTTTAGCGTGGCTGGTATGCTGCTGTTGTACCTGCTGGAACGTACCCAGCAGTGGCATGGCTCCTTGTTTAATCCACAGGGATTGGGCCCGGTAGAGCAGCGATTGGCTTTCAATACGGCGGCTAGCTTTACCACCAACACCAACTGGCAGAACTATGCTGGCGAGCAGACGATGAGCTATCTGACGCAGATGGCCGGTCTGGCATTTCATAACTTTGTCTCGGCCGCCACTGGTATTTCCCTGGCTGTGGCCTTTGTGCGTGGTTTGACGCGCCGTAGCGCACAGCATCTCGGCAATTTCTGGGTCGATATAACGCGCTGTATTCTATACATCCTGTTGCCCATATCAATTGTTGGGGCATTGGTGCTTGTTTCGCAAGGGGTTGTACAAAACCTGAGTCCTTATACGATTGCGCATACGCTCAACGGTGCGACACAAGTCATAGCCCAGGGACCGGTGGCGTCACAGGAATTTATTAAAGAATTTGGCACCAACGGCGGTGGTTTTTTCAACGCGAACTCCGCTCATCCGTTCGAGAATCCCAGTGTGATTACCAATATGATCGAGATGCTGGCGATCTTCGCGATTCCCGCTGGTTTGACCTACCTGTTTGGATCAATGGCTGGCAATACAAAACAGGGCTGGGCCATTTGGGCAGCAATGGGTATCCTGTTCTTGATCGGTGTGTTTATCATTCTGCCTTCTGAGCAGGCAGGCAATCCGCTACTGACGCACGCGGGCGCAAATCAGGCGGTCACAGCTTACCAGGCAGGCGGAAATAT
>DATAYF010000570.1:0-3800 GCA_036272735.1 Ktedonobacteraceae bacterium | reverse complement strand
GATACCGCTGGCGAACCCCGGAGAAAGTCATGAGATGGTCGGGCAAAAGGAAGAGGGCGAACAAGTTCGGATCGGCGAACACGCATGAGTCAGGCAAATGTCCTGCGAAAGATGCACTGGTTGATCGGTTCTGCATTCCAGCCAAAGTCCATAAGCTGCCAGCATGATTGAGATCCCGGCGCTTTTTTTTCGATCCGACCGTGGTGCGCTTGAGAGGGATTCGCCAGTGGTATCAGGTTCGATGATGAAAAGCGCGTGTCGGAGAAATGTGATGGGCAAAGACCCACTCAACAGGAGACCTGTTCGCTTGCCTCGTCTCTCATCCATTCTCAGAATCATCAAACCTGCGTATGAGCCATAAGTTCGCCAAACCGGGGCTTTATGTGTCACAAGGAGAAACTGGCGAAGTTATGGCTCTGACACAGCTTTGGTGATAAGCTCTTCTATATGACTGTACGCAGCTTGAGCGAAAACTCTGTGCTGATAGCCTTGATACTTTTCCCTTTTTCCCTCGTTTTCTCTAGAAAAAGCGAAGGAAAGCTACTCAGGGATGGAAACACCTCAATTACTCCTTCTGGGTAATGGATTAGAACTGACGAGGATAGAAATAGGCGATAACCGGCTCCTGCTCCATGTAACCGCAACATCAAGGAACTCTCCTTGTCCTTTGTGTGCTCAACCAGCCACACGCCTTCATAGCAGATATCGTCGTGTGGTGAAAGATCTCCCCTGTGCTGGTCAACAAGTGCAGTTCATCCTGCATGTTCGCAAATTCTTTTGCGACACGGCCGACTGCGCGCGAAAAATCTTTGCCGAGTGACTTCCTCACCTGGTTGCTCCGTGGGCTCAGATGAGCACCCGCTTGTGCCAGGCTCTTCAAAACATCGGATTGGCTACCTGTGGGAGACTCGGAGCACGGCTGGCCTCTCGATTAGGTATCACAACTTCTTGGATGACGATTGTTCGTCGGATTATGGCCAAGCCCTCGAAGCCAGCCGAGAGCGTGGCTTGTCTTGGCATCGATGACTTCTCGTTTCTGCGTGGCAGAATATTCGGCACGGTCCTCGTAGGCCTGGACACACATCAGGTCATTGATCTTTTGCCAGATCGTCAGGCAGAAACCGCGACCACCTGGATGCAAACTTATCTTGAGATCACGCATGTGAGCCGTGATCGAGGCAGTGAGTATGCCAGCGCTGCCTCCACTGGTGTCCCTCAAGCGGTTCAGGTGGCAGATCGCTTTCATGTCTGCAAGAACTTGTCGGAAGCGGTTCAACTGCTTCTGGCGCGTGTGCTCTCCGAAATGAAAGGGGCTTTGCAGGAAGCAGAAGCAGGAGCAGAGGCGAAGGTCGACACCCCCTTACCGGTCGAGGAATGGCGTCCCGCTCCAGGGGCACAGGTCAAACGGATGATCTCCACACGGCGCGCTGAGCGAGAGGTGCGGTATCAACAGGTCGAGAACTTCCACAAGCAAGGACTCACCTCTAAGGAGATTGCCTGTCGCCTGGGGATCAGCGAGCGAACCGTGCGTCATTGGCTCCACCGAGGGGTTGCTCCTGATGTCAGGCCGAGGCGGAAGCGACAGAGTGATTTTGATCCCTACGCGCCTTACGTCCTTAAACGCTGGGAAGAAGGGGAGCGGAACGGAACGCACCTCTGGCACGAAATCGCAGCACAAGGTTATCCTGGATCGCAGCGCATGGTCTATCGCTTCTTGAAAACCATCGAAATGCATGCGATAGAAGCTTCCGCAGGTACTCACCGCCCACCGCACTACTCCTCAACAGCGGTGGTTTCGCTGTTCATGCGTTGTCCAGACAAGCTGGAGGAAATCGAACGAGAACATCTAGCCGCCTTTCGTCGAGCAGATCCGTCTCTCGATACGACGTACCAACTCGCTCAGGATTTTCTTGTGATGATGCGAAAGCTCGAAGGAGATCGCCTGGATGCCTGGCTGACCCAAGTTCATGAGAGCCAGCTTCCCGAGCTTGAGAGCTTCGCCCATGGTGTCGAGCGGGATAAAGCTGCTGTGCAAGCGGGGTTAACTCTGCCAATTAATAACGGACAGGTAGAGGGTCAAGTGACCAGGATTAAGCTCATCAAACGTATGATGTACGGCAAAGCCGGCTTTGCACTCCTGCGTCAACGCGTCCTTCACCGCATCTAAACACCTGGGAGAGAGGGATACCTCTCCGCATGATGCTTTGGCCTGTTTGGGGAGTTGGATTGAGCAAAAAAGCCTGGATACTTGAAAATGGCCAAGAATCTGGATACGATGAACAGAGCACCATATCCACCTGCCCATTGAAGTAACCCAAACTCAGGAAGTACGGTGTTTTTCCTGCGATTGCTGCAGGTGCAAGAGCATCCAGAGGGCATTGAAGCAGCACGATCATCGTTACAAAGTACCCTCTGGATGCTCTCATACAGGAAGGAAGATGCAGGATGAGCCAACTCCACCTGTTTCTGTGCCGTCATGCGCCACGAGAGGGGAGCAAGGACCAGATAACAGACGTCGGAAAACAGCAAGCCTCTGCGCTCGGAGAAGCGTTGCGCCGATCCTCTCCCAAGGGAAACTTTATCGGGATGTGTAGCCGATACCTCCGCACGCGCGAGACCGTCGTAGCAATCCTCGCAGGAGCGGGATGCAGTGAAGCGTCTATTATCCAAGATGCCGCCTTACAAAACACAGAGTTTAATCCAAGATGGCTTCAAGCGGAAATCACCTCTCCCAATGCCGCATGCAATGCCTATTTGCAATTTGGCGATACCAGGCCCGATGGGCATGCTCTTGCACCACGGGAGGTGGCAGCACGCCTCGTCTACTTGCTTCATCGTCATCTCGATGACACTCCTTCTCCTCTCACCCTGGTAGCAGTCACCCACAGCGGCATGATCGAGGTGCTGCTTGCCTATCTCCTTGATTTCCAGCAGGTAGAGGCAATCGGTGGCATTTTTGATTACCTCGAGAGCATTACCCTTCTCTTCGAGCAAGCTCAAGGCGCGCCTTGGTCTATGCAGGCTTCCTTCCGCAGCCACACTTACACGATCGCCGATAACACGTTGCAATCTCTCCTTCAACTGGGATCAATGATTGGCAGTACTGCGTCGCACGATGGTGGTACCATTTCCTGATCATCTCTTGTTCGATCATGTACTCGTCAAAATACAGAAGAGCTTATCACCAAAGCTGTGTCAGAGCCACGAGATACGCAACGAGTTGTAAGCAACCAAGCAATACAGAGAGAGAAAAAGTATACTGGATCCAAGAAATTGGACAGGGGAAGGACAGGAAATAAGATATACTAAGGTATGATGAGAAAGCAATATACATCGGCTTTCTCAGAAGCGGCTTCATCAGTCCCTGCATTACCAGACTCCTGCTGAAGTGTATGCAACGGAACAAACGATCAGAGCATGATCAGTCAGTGAACAGAAAAGGAGGAAAGGAACTTTTACCACTGCCTTTCCTCCTGTCTTGACAAAAGGGTCTACTTTCCATATGCGCAAGATGCGCAGAAAAGCTTCCAGGGCAGAGGTGCGAACATGAATGACCGAGCAATCGCCGGAGCGTTTGTGACCGAGACGTTCGACTACGACGGTGGTCGGCAGGTTACGGTGTACGTCCCGCCAGCTCCGCCCGAGGCAGTCGTCTTCGCTGGTGACGGTCAGAGGATCTCGCAATGGGGCCGGTTCCTTGAGGCAGCTGACGTACCGCCCACGATGATCGTTGGTGGACACGGGCTGACGGACGAGAAGCTGCGACTCCAGGAGTACTCACCGGTCTTTGACGCTGAACG
>DATAYF010000569.1:0-17390 GCA_036272735.1 Ktedonobacteraceae bacterium | reverse complement strand
GGCTGGTGCTTGATCGTGGTGTGAATGCGGCGTGAATGCGGCACAAAATAGAGTCACTGTGGCGGTGAGTTCCATCGACACACGAAACGCCTGTGGACAGGGCAGCGCTGGCTTGCTGGAAACAGCAAGTGAAACTGCCTTGGTTGAAGCAGGAACCAACCCACATTTGGGTCTGTCCTACATGTCTAAGTATTGGAGAACGGAGGCTCACATGGCCCGAAATTTCGGTATGACGTCTGTTTGTGCGCAATGGGTCATACCGGGAAGTGATACGTGCCTATCGTAAGGTATGGCTGATTCTCCTCGACGATGAGAAGATACGCCTCTGGCGCGGGTGCACCCGCTGTCTCAAAGTCCTCATAGGCGCGTGCAAGCGTTTGCCATGCATGCTCGCCGTAGACCTTTATCTTCCATTCATTCCCAATGGGCTGAAAACGTACCCCGGCGCCATCTGGCAAGATAAAGAAGAGGAAGTGGGCCGTGGATCCATCATTCCTGCGCTGGCTTTGTCTCCTTATACGGCACCCTGCCTGCGCCCATTGTAACCACCAGCGGAAGGAAGAGGTGTCAAAGCAAACCGGAAAGGGCTCGCTCTGTGTGGTTGTCCACTCCTCTGTGAGGGAGGCAGTGATGCTCGTCGCACCTGGTGCCTCCATCATAGGCATGAAGTAGAGCGACCTTTCCTTCAAGTGGCCCACGATCTTGCCGCTCTTCTTCTTCTCAATCACCAGGAACCCCGAGGCTTGGAGCGAGCCTTGCAGATCCATGACAATCCTGCCCTCTGGTGCCAGTTGCGCGAGCCATGTCACTGGCACGATGGGTGCGCTGGCCGTGGCAATGATGCGGTCATAGGGCGCGTGTGCCTCGTCGCCCTGGATACCATCGCCAATGAGGATATTCACCCCTGGGCATATTTGTGCGATGCATGCTCTGGCCTGGTGGGCAAGCTCTGCATCATATTCGATGCTCGTCACCAACCTCGGGTCACCAGTGAGTTCGCTGAGCAACGCCGCATTATAGCCGGTACCCGTTCCTATCTCGAGCACTTGGTGGCCACGTTGCACGTCAAGAGCTTCGAGCATCACTGCCATAATTGAGGGAAGCGAGCTGCTACTGATGGGGCGCCCCTTCTCATTGAGCTTGGTTACCAAACTGTCATTGCTATATACCCCTCGCAGGTACTCCTCATCTGGCGTTTCCGCTGCGGTCACCAACGTTTCCCACTCCTTATAGTAGGCAGGAACAAACACCTCGCGTGGTGTTTGCAGAAACGCTTTGAGGACGGTAGAAGAGCGGATCGCGCCCTTATGCACCAGTTCGACCACGAGCGCTTCTCGAAAGGGTTCTGATATCATCATAGGCGAAAATCCTCAGGGAATGCTAGCAGGTCAGCCATGGATTCTTTCACGGGGAAGTCTTCCCCGATGTGCTGTTGAATCCAATAGTATTGACCATTGGGGTTGAGATCTATGAACAGGTACTCACCGTCGGGAGAGACCAGGAGGTCCATCGAAGAGAATTGAAGTTCAAATTCCTTGACCAGGGCCAGGACCTGTTGCTCTACTGCTGCTGGAAGATGATGCACCTTATAGGTATTGTCTCCATATCGCTCGCGGAAGTCAAGGTGGGGCGAATGAATCTCAGCGGTAAATACCCGCTTTCCAATGGCCACAACCCGCACCTCGAGTGCCTTGGGAATATATTCTTGAAATACATGTCCAGTCAGGCGCACCTGTTGGAGGCGCTCCTCGGCCAGATGCTCCGGCTCGATTTTGGTGGTGTAGAGGGCCTTGTTCAATTCGTCGGATTGCTCATCAATTATCCCCCGCGAAACGGCTTTTAAGATGACCCGCCCTTCACATTCATCATAGAAAGTTCGTACTGCCGCAGAGTCATTCGTGAGAAGTGTCCTGGGTACACGCAGTTCCAGACGTTGTGCCACTACCAGTTGGAGGGCTTTCAACTCGGCTCTTCGTACTGCATGCGTCTGACTAACCACCAGTGGCTGCTCCTGAGAGAAGCTTTCGAGGATACCAAGGAAGGCACGATCCGCCTCCTCCTCGATGAATATCTTCTGGCCAGGCGTGTAGCCTTCTTCAGTCACTTTATAGGGAGTAGGTCGTCGCCGCCAGACGCTTACCAACTCATCAAAGGGAAGGGTGCGCCCATGGTGGATAAAGCCACCTGACCAGCTTCTATGGAAGCTGGTCAGGTGGCGGCAATTGTCACCTCTTTAGGGAAATCGGCAAGGTTGAAGTGGATTGTCTCCACTCCGCGCTTGGAGAGTTCTTCCACGACTGGTGGCACATGCGCGTCGATAGGGCGCGATAGAATGAGTACTTTAGGCATAGCTACTCAGTTACGTCCGCGTCTTCTTCGCTATCTTTTTTGACAACACCATCGTTGCTCGTTTCGGATTCAGTAGAGGCACCTCCGGTCTCATCGCCCATAATAGGCACGACCTCTTTCGCAAAGGTCAGGCTGAAGGGAAGGGTGGCACGATGTGTCGGACATGATTCCATGAAGGTGTGCTCCTTTTCTTGTTGTATCACTAGGATTGTGTGCAGATAACAACAATAGGTGTTCTTCTGCCTACATAATACTATACCAATATATGGACCGTTTCTGCACGAAAAACAACCCTAATATCCTAGGAACTCCCACATCCTTCCCTTTGAACAGAATTGACCTTGCCCCAGTTTGGTGGTTCTCCCTCGCTTTCCGTGCAATAAGATGCTGCCTGAAACCATTATGTCTGACAGATTGGCTATTTGAGCCAAGGGGGCAGAGTTGCCCCACATTTCCAGCAGTAAAGTGCTTGCTTTGGACCACAACTTTGTTCCAATAAATAGTGCGCAACACGACATCAACGCCCTCATCTCCCACTTTCCGGGTCACACGCTCAAAGGTCAGCGCGGGTTCAACCGCGATCAACAAGGCAGCCGAGAACACCTCTTAGCACGCTCAGGATGTCCGGAAGATCCCGCCTTTGCAATTCGCGAATCTGAAGCATACTCTCACCTTTGTTGAGCTTGACAAGCTTTGGTCTACTCTCTATTCTACCTTTATGAACGAGTTTGAGGAAGTCGTCGTCCCACAATTGCAAACGAGGTGTGTGCCTCGCATTCAGCACATCGTTCCCTGTGGAGAGCCTTCGGCGTGGTCATGTGTCTACCGGCTGGAGGGCGTCGATGGCACGCGCCTCTTCGTCAAAGGGACGCCGCGAACGAGGCCGGAAGCACTCGTGACCGCACACCTGACACAGCTCTGCCCCAACTATTTGCCCCCGATCCTTCACTCCGACCTTGTGCCGACGAGCACCTGGCGCTGGTTCGTCCTCGCAGACGCAGGATCGTCCCTCTACTCACCGCTGTCCCATGTGCAAGCACAGCAGATTGCCAGGACGCTTGGGCGGGTCCAGCGCGTGGCGGAAAACGACCAGATACTCCCCCAGATGCTCCCGCGTTGTGAGGCTATGCACCTCGTCGTCCGCCTTTTCGAAGTGTGCCATTGGGCGATGGAGGAAAGAGCAAGGCTCTCTCAGGAAGCAAAGGTCGAGCTGCACGAACTGACTCGCCGGATCGTATCCGCCCAGGCTTTTTTCTCTCACATCGCCCGATCTCTGACTGACCTACCAGCGACGATTGTGCACGGAGATCTCTGGCAGGGAAACCTTGCCCAAACGAAGCAGGGAATCTGTTTGCTCGACTGGGGAGATGCGCTCTGGGGAATTGGTGGCGTGTCGCTTGCACATTGGCTGCTGGCGGACAAGCTCGTCAATTCCTCAGCAATATGGGAGGCTTATGCCCAGGGACTGGGCCGTACGATTCGTCCTGCCTATCGGGCAGCTTGCTTGATGGCGCTCGACATCATCGACCTGGTGATCGATCAAGCCATTGCCAAATCTTGCGGGATGAGCCCAGCGTGCTTACCCGGATTGCTCCCAGCACTGCGGCGCGTTGATGCTCAATCGCGTGTGCCCCTGGCAGATGCAAGCATCTGAGACACGCCTCTTTGGGGTTCTTTTGGCAGCACCTCTTCCCCCCGCTTTCTCGCCGCCGAAGCGTCTGCTTGATCATCCCCTGGTTCTGGTTGTTGATCAGATTTCCCTCTTGCTGCACCAGAGAGATCTGCCCAACTTGGTCACTGAATAGGAAATCGGTGCGAGATAGATTGCGCAAGGCCCTTGGCATCATTGGGCAATGGCAACCACCGGTTTCAAAGAGACCTACATGAGGAACCTGCTCCTATCCTCCCATCGCTCCATCTTATGGCTATAAGAACAATCAACGGTACCTCCTTCATAATCACCTCATTTACTTGTTCAAAGAAAGCGAGCACATAGCAGCCCTCCGGGGGCAGGAATAGGCTCTTGGTTTTTTCTGTATCTGAGGCGGTTCTTTCGACAGGAAATGAGGAAGCAATCGGTGAATTCAGCGGCCCTCTTTGCGGGCAAATATATGATTGCATGCGCCTAGGAAGCGGCTTGACGCTCGGTGGACCTCCAACATTCCGAACAGATCTGGCTTGTACGGTTCCTCAGAAAGCGCTGAAAATATTCCCTCAAATAATTCTGAAGTTTACACCGCTGAGACAGTCGAACTCCAGTCAACGTACAAAGGCCTCGTGTGGGAAACTCGACGGGGATTGACGTTAGAGTCACAGTTCATTGATAGCCTTGTTACTGAATGGGAAACCACAAGCGTTGATTTCAAACAGTACTTCTACGTTAAGTCAGTAGAACAGAAAGCAGAATTCATTAAGGATATTTTGAGCCTTGCAAACACACAAGCAAGTGGCAAACGCTGGCTCATTATCGGTTTTAACAACAAGACACACGCTTATTTTGGACCTCCTGAAGCGAATATTCGTCAAGATGATCTCGAACGTCTCGTTGCTGAGTACACTGATCCGTGTGTGGAATTGCGATATGAGGTCGTCAATTACCATTGGATGATCAGGTCAAGCGCTGCAGATGTTTGCTCCAGATCGATAGCAATGAAACGCTGGTCGGGATAATAGTGCCAGATGGCCTCGGTCTCACCCAACCGCACGTTCTCCGGAGCGGCGGAGATTTCACGCATTTCCAGGCGAATATGCTGACGCACCGGCATAAACGTTCCTTCCTGCGCGCTGATCAACACATGAATCAAGCCCGGCTCAGCCTCACAGGTAATGGTGCGTCGAGCATAGACACCGTTTAAGTGCTCATAGCCCTCTCCTGCATCTTCATACAGCCATGCCTGCCCATAGCCCTCAACAGGGAAAAGGAGCAATGTCAGCGGATCTGCCTGCTTCGGGTCCACATAGTTGGTGGCTGGCCAGAGAGGCACAGCGGTGTTGGCCCGCACATAGAGGGCAGGTTGTCCCAGGGGAGCATGAGCTACGCTATGCACAGGACCATCCGTACGGGCACCCGTCCAGAAATGAAACCAGGTACCTGCAGGTAGGTAGACATGCCGGTGTTCGATGCCAGGACGCGTTATCGGCGCAAGGAGAAGAGCGGCACCACACAACATCTCATCGTCCACTGCATACGTGCTCATGTCTTCTGGATAGACCCAGAACAATGGACGCAACAGAGGCGCGCCGGTACGGTTGCATTCATCAAACAGGGTATAGAGGTAGGGCAACAGGCGCTGGCGCAGCTTGAGCATAGCGCGACAATGCGTCTCATAGGGTTCCCCAAAAACCCAGGGTTCCTGGTGGCGGCTGCGTTTTTCCGAGTGATTGCGGCAGAACGCCTGAAAAATGCCCAATTCGGTCCAGCGAGTCAGCAATTCCCCGGTCGTGTCCTCATAAAAACCACCGACATCGACACCACACCAGCCCACTCCAGACAACCCCAGGTTCTGCAATTGGGCCATGCTCATTGCAAGATGTTCCCACGTCGCACAGTTATCTCCCGTCCAGATCAAAGCGTGGCGCTGGACGCCCGCGTAACCAGAACGCGAAATAATAAAGGGGCGCTGCTCCGGACGCAAGCGCAGAAGTCCTTCCCGTTCGGCCTGCACCATTAACGAGCCATACGCATTATGCACCTGATGATGCAACCTGATCCGTCCACCACCCTGGTGCACCACGTTCGCTGGCAGCGTTGAGTTTGGGGGGATGAAAAGCGCGGGTTCATTCATGTCCGACCAGATCCCCGCGATGCCTGCATCCAACAAAGGCCGCTGTTGCTCCCCCCACCAGGTACGCGCATCCGGATTCGTAAAATCAGGAAACACGCAGGCACCTGGCCAGACCTCCCCTTGATAGTCATCCCCCTGGGGTGACTTACAATAGAAATGGTGATCTCGCCCCTGCGTATACACTGTAAAGTGCTCGTCCACCTTGATGCCTGCATCGACGATACTGACCACGTGAAAGCCCATCTCGCGCAGTTCTGTAAGCAGGACCTCAGGATCAGGGAAACGCGTGCGGTCCCACGTGAAGACCCGGTAGCCGTCCAGCGTATCGATGTCGAGATAGAGCGTATCGCAGGGAATATCACGCTCGCGAAAGGTACGCGCAATACGCAGCACTTCGGCGGCGGTCTCATAGCTAAATCGACTCTGGCCATTGCCCAGTGCCCAGAGGGGAGGGAGCGGCGTGCGCCCTGTCAGATCAGCATAGCGCGCCAGAACCTGCTGGGGCGTCGGACCACAGAAGACATAATAGATAAGATCGCCGCTGGCGGCTCCAAACCAGGAGCGTTGGGGGGATTCGAGCGCCAGGTCAAACTCGACCTGAGCGGTATTATCGAGAAAAAAGCCCCAGGCATGCCCATTGGCCAGAGCCAGGGTACAGGGAATCGACACATATAGGTTGTTTTGAAAACCCGTGTGGCCTGGAGGCGGATCAATGTTCCAGAAAATCTGGTGCGATTCCGTCTTGTCCAGGCCGCCTGTTCGTTCTCCGCAGCCATAATAGTGTTCACCAGCAGGATGCTGTTTATACACCCGGACTGGCGCGTCCAGGTTCACCAAATCACCCTCCAGCGTGGAAGAAAACCACCCCATGCCAAGTGCTGGATCATCCGTAGCAAAAGCACGACCAGCGCGGTCGGTAAAACCGATACGTAGAGGATCAAGCGCAAGATGAACGGTCGCCTGCGACGTTGCCAGCGTCAATGCTCCATCCTCTTCAACGAGAGTACATGTGCCCGGTTCCCACTCCTGAGCGATGACAGCCACTGAGTCATAGCAGACTGGATGCCCATCCGGGAATAAGCCTACACGGAATAGATCGGGAGCAAGCGCAGTCACCTCGACCGTCGCCGAGTCAGTATACAAGCGCACTCTCGCAGCATCTTTTTCAATGCTCTGCGTAGTGCCAAGAGCCTGATATCCGTCGGGAAAGTGAGCATAGGTGTCATTGTTCGTGCTTGCAGGCGGTGCCATCTCCATAGCGAAGCGATCCTTTCAAGACAATCTTTACAATGCACAACGAGTATCACGAAGACATAAAGCCAGCAGAGAGAGGCAGATGGTTCCTCCTACCTCCATCTACGAGTCCCTGCTGGCTTCATGCCATTTAGCACTCTATGATTAATCTAGGCATAGAGTTCAATGCCATTGATGAAGGGATTATCCGCACCCGCCTGCGTAAAGGCGATTACGATTTGCCCACTGCTGTTAGCCGTGACGGTAAACTGCTTCGCCACTGCGGTCTTGTACCCTGCGGTCGCATAGACATCGAAGTTGCTCAGGACAGTGTTACTATTCACAGCCACATTGAAGACGCGTTGCCCTGAAGCATGCCAGGTCAATTCCGCCCAATCAAGTTGCAACGTATAGGATTTACCCGCCGTTAAACCTGTAAGGGTGTAGGTAAACGAACTGTTCCAACGGCAGGTCTGCCAGACCGCCTGCGGCGCTGGATTATTCATCCCACTGGTATTAATCGCGGTCGAGGTATCGCTAAAGGCATTGCCCTGATTGTAACCCGTATCGGCAACGAAGTTCCCAGTTGCGCCGCCTCCCGCGTTAATGGCCTTGACCAGAGTCTTCGGGGTTGGCGTCGGCGTTGGCGTCGGTGTCGGACCACCAGCAGGGTCCCAGACTTCGATCCCATTGATGAAGGGATTGTCTGCCCCACCCTGCGTGAAGGCGATCACGATCTGTCCACTACTATTCGCAGTCACATTGAACGTTTTCGCCAGAGCCTTCTTGTACCCTGCGGTCGCGTAGACATCAAAGTGGCTCAGGACCGAACTGCCATTGACCGCCACGTTAAAGACACGCGCTCCAGCACTCTGGAAGCTTAATTCCGCCCAATCGAGCCGCAGCGTGTAAGCATGGCCCGCCGTTAAACCTGGAATGGTGTAGGTAAACGAGCTATTCCAACGGCAGGTCTGCCAGACCCCCTGTGGCGCAGCACTGGCAACCCCACTGGTATCAATCGCGGTCGAGGTATCACTAAAGGCGTTGCCTTGATTATAGTCTGTATCGGCGACATAGCTGCCTGACGCACTACCACCAGCATTGATCGCGGTGACCAATGTCCCCGTTGGTGCGGGCGATGGCGTGGGAGTCGGGGTTGGCGTTCCTGGAGGCGGCGTGGGAGTTGGTGTTCCCGGAGGTGGCGTGGGAGTTGGCGTCCCGGTCGGGAAACCACAGGTTTGTGGCGTTGGGCTCCAGCCAGAATTGCCCGAACCCATCGTCACATTCCATGATCCCGAACTCTCACAGCTCTCCATGCCTCCCACACTCAGACCGCTGGCCGTCACGTTACTTGCTGACCCCGTTATGGTATTCACCTTATTGGAAAAAGCGAACTCCGCGCCACTGATGTTGTCGCCATTCATGGCAACGTTGCTGATGGGGTTGCCACCATCGAACGAAATCGCCGCGTACTGACTGTTATCGATCTCATTGCCTGAGACCGTGAAGGGCGCATTGATAGAGCCGTTATCCGCCCAGAACATCAGTGCCCCAAATTGTTGGATGCCCTGATCGCCAAAACCACTTGTATATTGGATGGTATTGTTCGAGACAGTGGTTGTGCCAGCGAAGGGAGCCGTATTATTGCCGAAATCTTCATAGTCCAGCATGATGCCACCACCACGATACTCCGCGCCACTGACAAGATCGTTCGTGACGGAGTTGCCGTTGCCACCATAGATAGCGATGCCATTGGCTAAGTAGGGCGACTGCACGGTGTTGTGGTCGAAGGTATCGCTGCTATCACCGGTGGCTGGCACATTATCAGTGGCCGACCACATGGCAAGGCCATCATCACCCGTACCGCGTATGATGGTTTGCGTGACGCTGGAGTTGGTGATATTACGATGGAAGTTGATACCATCAGCGAGTGTACTGTCGATGCGGCTGCCAGTAATCTTCAGACCACTGAATGGCCCATCGAACCACATGCCGACCTTGGTATGCTCGATCCACACGTTGGAAATGGTCGAGTTATTCAGCGAACCGCCGATGCCATTATCCTGAAGGCAGTCGACGCGGTTGGTGATCTGGCCCTCAATGGCGAAATTCGACAGGTTGACATTGGAACTGGCATTGCCATTGTATGTGTCGTTTCCATAAATACCAACGCCAGTGCCATTGTTCACATTGTTGCCGTTACCGCCGCCGGAAGGAGCGCCCCCGAGAACTGAATACCACGAACCTGCACCTGTCAGGGTGACGTTGTTGACAATGATGTGGCTCGTGACCAGGTAGGTGCCTTGCGGAATCCAGACGCCCTTGCCCTGGGACTCACCAGCATTAACAGCGTTCTGGATGGCCGTGGTAGAATCCGTTTTGCCCGTCGGGTCGGCGTTATAGGGCGCGTCGGTGACCGAGATGTCGCCTGCTGGTTCGGTCAGTGGTGCGGCAACCTCCTGGAAATCGGCGACGTCGATGGCATACCAGGCAGCGGTATTCGCGGCATCAACTTGCAGTTTCACCGTGGTGCCTGCCGCCATCTGCGGCAGCAATGCATGTACCTCATCAAACTGATGTGATGGTGTGCCACCAGGGCTATTCGACCAGTCGGTCCCGTTGCAGTTCGAGAAATCCGGTGGTCCATAGACCCAGCTATATTGCGACGTAAGTTGCAGATCGTTTGTCTGCTTGACTCCATTGATATAGATGCTCAGTGAGGCGTTGATGCCACCGCCACTGGATGAGTCGGGAATGCTATAGCGCAGGTTGATCGAGTTGGCCTGCTGTGGCAGTGTAAACTGGACATACTGACTCCGGGTCAGTTGCACTGCCTGATGATCTACAGCATCATTGGCCAGATTGCCCAACGCATAGCTAGGGCCGAGGATAGTTCCAGTGGTGGTCTGAGCATGGGCTTCCATCTCGACATAGGGAAGTGCGGCCCCACTACCGCCTGCGGTAGCTTTTGGCATTACTAAACTAGCCGCGTTCGCTGCGCGAGAAAATTGAAACAACACTCCCATAGTGCTTATGAACAAGATAAGGACGATAGATTGTCCTAAAGCTTTTTTCCATTTTTTGCTCTTTGCATCCTGCATCGTGCAAATTCCTTTCCAGGCTTCTAATCCACACCATACCGCTAGCCTGCCAGACGGTATAGCATTGTACCACGATGTAATAGCTGATCAATGTATATCATGACGCCAGGGTTTAATTACGAGGCGCACCCGATGACAGCATTGAATTTACCTGAATGTTTGTCTATACCCCCTTTCATCTAGATGTAGAATTATACCTTCGAACAAGACCCATCTATTGATACAAATGCATCTTGCATAGCGGAATTGTTTCTTCCACAGGTGATCTACCCTTTCAGACCGGTCAAATTGATGCCGCGAATAATCTGTTTCTGAAAGATCAGGAAAAGCACAATCGGCGGAATGCTGGCGAGGGCCAGCCCGGCAATCAGATAGTTAAATGGCAGGCCGGCATTCGGCTGGGATTGATGAAAAAGAGCAACCATCAGCGATTGCACCTGGGTGTCAGAGAGAACCAGTAACGGCCAGAGAAAATCCTTCCAGGACGCAATGATGGTAAAAATAGCCACCACCGCCAGGACTGGCCGTGACAGTGGCACAATGATACGCGTAAACATGTGCCAGGCGCTCGCGCCATCCAGGCGCGCTGCCTCGGTCAGATCACTAGGAATACCATCAAAAAAGCTCTTGAGGATTAAAATGTTAAAGGCATTCGCGGCTTCGGGCAACCAGACGCCAGCCCAGGAATTGAATAATGAAACATGGATAAACGGCAGATCATTGATATTGACAAACTGGGGAATCAGGTAAGCAACCGGTGGAACCATTAACGTGCTGAAGAAGCAAAATTGAATGAAGCCACCTCCGGCAGGCCGCAACTTCGAAAGTGCGTAGGCAGCCGTTGCAGAGACCAAAATTTGTAAAACGACAGCGCCAGCAGCCAGGATCAGTGTATTGATAAAGTAGAGAGGTAAACTCATCACACTCCAGGCCTGGACAAAGTTGCTCCATTGGGGATGTTGCGGCCAGAAGGTCGGCGGTGTTTGAAAAATTTCGGTGCTCGATTTGAGGCCACCGCTAAACATCCAATACACAGGCCCCAACGATACCAGCGTAAAAAGGACCAAGAAGGCAAACACCAGCCAGTAGATAACACGCGGTCCAGGATGACGCAGCGTGAGCGGAGAGACAAGCGATCGCTCGTTCGACTCTTCAAATTGGGAACGGCGAAGCCAACGACGCCTCTGCTGAGGCGAGAGAGGAGTTTCTTGCCCTTGCGCCAACTCACGACTTTTCACTTGCAAAGCCATCGTCTCTTATTCTCCTTGCATCAAATTGCGCGTCAAACGCATATAGATCAGCGCAAAGATCGCCAATACCAGGAACAGCAGCATCCCTAACGCGCTTGCGCTACCAAAATCGCCTTGTTGAAACGCATAGTTATAGATCATTAACAGAACAGACATGGTCGCATTTTGCGGACCACCGCTGGTAATCGTGAACGGCTCTACAAAAACCTGCATTGTATTAACAAGCTGCAAAATAAGCATCAGCAACATCACCGGACGAATAGCTGGCAGTGTAATATGCCAGAGCCGACGCCAGAGGTTCGCCCCATCGATCTCGGCCGCTTCGTAATAGGAAGCTGGCACGCCCTGTAGAGCCGCCAGGTAGATCAAGATCGTTGAGCCAGCGGCACTCCATGTCGCCACCACGACCAGCGAAGGAAGCGCAGTCGCCGGATTCTCTAGCCAGAGACCACCAGGAAGACGCACCAGTTGCAACAGCGAGTTCAGCAAACCCGAATCGGGGTTATAGATCCAGCGCCAGAGAAAAACTGTGACGATAGGAGGGAGCATCACAGGCAAATAGAATGCCAGGCGAAAAAAACCTTTCCAGTGGCGCATCTCATTGATCAGCAATGCCAGAATAATGGGAATACAGTAGCCAAAGAGCAATGCATAGATGGTAAATGCCAGCGTATTACGCACAGCAGTGGGGAAGAGAGGATCAGAAAGCACGTGATGATAGTTTAACCATCCCACCCAGGTTGGAGGATTGATCATATCGATACTTTGAAAACTCATTATCAAGCCCAGCACGATCGGATACCAGACAAAGAGGGCAAAAATTACCAGGGCTGGCAATAAAAAGAGATATCCGCTCCAACTCCGCTGAAGAGCATGCTGAATCTTCTTTCCACGCCCATGGAGTGTCGTACCTCGTGGCAGTGCTAACGAAAACCCACGCCTCGCGACAGAGGACGAGTGCAGTTCCATTGAAATCTCCTTTAACAAGGCAGATGTAATCAAGAGGAGAAGAGGTAGATGAACCGGATCGTCTCTTCTCCTCTTAATACATCCTTAGGAGGCTGACTGATCGAGAAGTTGTTGAACTTGCTGAGCGGCCTGATCTAACAACTTCTGTGGATCAGCATTCGGATTGGTTAATACCGCCTGCATAGCAGAGTCCAGTTGCGCATACATTTTTTGCGTCTGAGACCGTGGTTCGGCACGCAATTTCAGGTTCGAGGAAGTAAAAGGCTTATAGTTCTGGACAGGGACATTGGCATACTGATTGCCAAGTGCGGTCAGTTTCCGCTGGAAATCTCCCACAAAGATCACGTTTACTGGCAGTCCCACCAGGCGACCATTCGAGTTCGCGCTTTTATACAGTGTCTCAATAACGTTCAGATCAAAATTAGCGTAAACCGCATAATCGAATGCGGCCTTCACCTTGGCCTGTGATGACTTGGGATTGAATATATACACGTTGCCACCGGTGAGCGCGGCATTGCCCCCATGCTGCGGCATAGGACTGATACTATAGTTGTCCAGATTGGCCTGAAACTGGAACTTGAAGCTGGTCATCGAATCAGGGGCCATGACAACCATCGCAACTTTGTTCGTCGCTAACAGTTGTAGCAGCTGGTCCTGCGTATACAACTGCTGCTTGGTTGTGGAGAGATCCGTAAAGCGCATTTCTTTGAGCATCTGAAGAACGCTTACTCCCTTATCACTGTTGAAAAGCGCCTTCTTCCCATCGGCGGACTCCATATCACCACCGGCTGTATACATCCAGTTCGTAAAGTGCCAGCCGCCCTGGTTCTGTGAACTTGTCTCAGCATAGCCAGCCACGGATGAACTCTTCAATTGCTTGGCGTAGCCGCGAAACTCCTCCCAGGTTGTCGGGGGCTTATCTGGGTCAAGTCCTGCGGCAGAGAACAACTTGCGATTATACCAGAGCGTCATGGCATATCCATTCACCGGCAAGCCATACACCTTACCGGTAACAGGGTCAGTGATAATCGACTTGATGCTAGGATCATAGCTGCTAAAATACTGCCATTTCTTTGCCAGGCTGGTAATGTCGGCAGCTGCATGCTTCTGAATAAGGAGAGGCGGCTCGGTAAAATAGCTCTCGACACCATCTTCGGCCTGATTAGCAGCAAGTTTGGCGAAATACGTTGTGGGATCATATGGATCGTTCTTACCCACAACCTTTTCACCTGGATATGCTTTTTCAAAAGCCTTAATCGTATCGTTAAATTCTTTGATGGAAGCGGCCTCATTAGAAGCTGGCAGCGAATTGACGGTAGCGGTCACCGAACCGGAAGAACCATTGCTAGTGCTCGTGGAATTGCATGCTACAAGTGCCTCCAGACTAGCCAGTCCGGCACCGAAAGCGGCAGAATAGCGAAGAAAACTGCGACGATCAAAAGAGGATGCGAATGCGGGTATCTTATCCATGATAAAGCCTCCTTGAAAAAAAGCATGAGTTACTGACGTCATGTTATGAGTACCACTTGCCGACATGACAACATAGCCATATCAGTGCATCACTAAGGAGAAGAGCACGGCTCAAAGAAAATGGGAAACTGTAGAAGGTAGCCAGGTCATCAATTGTGAACTACCTATAAATTCAGGTGAATGTGTGGATCAACGTATCCCAGGAGCATAGAAAATATTTGCGATGACCGCAGAGTGAATACCAAGAAACAATCAGCATCATAGCTTGTCGTCCTCCCCAATGATGGTACTGGTATCCAACACCCAGAGATATATGCCAGCGTCATGCTACCCCCTTGAGGGGATACTGCTACTGCGCATATACTACAAGAGAAAGCCATAGGCGCATAGAGCACATCAACTGTATGCCTTTCGCTGTGGCTGGTTTCCTCTCTATCGTTGAGAAATACGTTAAGGGTAACGTTACCCTTGCTCTCTATGAGAAAAAGTAACATAGAAAAGTGCGATTGTCAATGGTTGGGTGGCATTTTTGAAAAATTCGTTTTAATATCTTTTATTACTCGTAATACATTAATTGCACACAGGAAGAACGGCAATGCTTGAGTATAAATTGACAGAGTAGCGCCAAACATGCTACGCTTTACGCAACAAAACTAAGTTAACCTTTACCTAAAGAGGGACTTTATGACGACAGAGTTGAGACAAAATAAACGGCCTACCATGGCGCAAATCGCCCAAAAAACGGGCGTTTCCATAACGACTGTCTCCAAAGTGCTCAACAACCTTCCTGGAGTAGGTGATGAGACACGTGCACGCATCCAACAGGTGATTAAAGATAACGATTATGTGCAAAATCATGCGGCACGCCATTTACGCAAAGGGCAAAGTGGCCTGATAGACCTGGTGTTGATGCGCCTGGAAGGTGGATACGACCTTGGCATTTTACAGGGCGTTCAGGATGCCCTCGAAGAAAGTGGCCATCGACTCGTCATCTTCGCTACAAACGAAAATGAAACCGTAGAACGTCTGTGGTTACGTCGGCTGCTCGATCAATCCACAGACGGGGTGCTTTTACTTCTGCCATATGAAACCGTTGGGATCACAGATGCCTTATTGGAGCACAATGTGCCTTTTATTGCTATTGGCGATAGAAATGAGCCAACAACCGCTTTTCCTACGATTGGATCAACAATCTGGCACGGTGGCTATACAGCAACAGAACACTTGATCTCGCTAGGGCATACGCGCATTGGCATTATCACCGGACCCCTCCATCTGATGACCTCGCGTGCACGCCTGGCTGGCTATCGTGAAGCACTTGAACAGGCAGGAATACCTGTCGATCCTGCGCTTATCTGCGAAGGCAACTATATGCTAGGGGACGGTATCAAGCAAACCAGTAGATTGCTCGACATGCCAGAACCTCCCACTGCCATCTTCACCGGCAATGATGCCCAGGCCACAGGTGTCTATCAGGCTTTGTACCAACGCAACATTCGTATCCCTGATGCCATGAGTGTCATTGGCTTTGACGACGTCATGTACGCAGCACAGATGTCGCCTCCGCTGACGACCATTCGCCAACCTCTTGTAGAGATGGGAAAAATGGCAGCAAACATGTTGTTGCAACTTGTCGAAGGGCAAACAAGCATCCCAAGCCATGTTGAACTCTCCACCTCGCTTGTAATTCGTAGTTCCTGTGCTGAGCCTCGTCGCGATCTGCCAGGTCTCGCGCAAAGTTGAAACATCATGCGCCGTAGGCGCACCACTCCCGATGAGGTTATACGTGACCTCAGAAGATATTGTTGGGGAACCTACATTATTCTTCGCGCCTGCCATCGCTAGTCAGTGTCAGGAAGGCCTCTTCGAGTCCTACACCAACGACTTTGAGATCGCTCAGTTCGGCTCGTTCTCTTCGCCAAACATACATCATGCGAACCAGTTCATCATTCTTACGATGAGTGAAACACTACGGTAGATCATCGACATGCATACCCAGCGAAATTTTGCGAGCCATCATGTCGATGTGTGACTTTGCAGCATAATGTGGCAAAATTGAGCACAATATACTTCACAAGGAGAGCGGCACGGTATACTTCACAAAGGGAGATTGAGTCGAAATGGGAGATCTCTCACTCTCTGGATTGGCTTGTGAGGAGCATTCACGCAAAAGCTTCGCCACCCTCGCCAATTTCTGAGACCAGCCAGGGTTGGCGTTGCTCGACTTCATCGATGGTTTTGCGCCATCTGATTTACTGCCAGGATATGGCTCAAACGCAGCCTCGCTGATGCAAAAGGCGATAAGCCAGCGAGCAAGACTCAAACCAGACGAATCTGCTAGATAAGAGGAGCTTCAGGGAGGGACATGCCCCTCCCTGAAGCTCCTCAACGCTGCATCCCTCCTGAGGAACATCCTACGCAAATGGTTGGTTCCATCGCTCACGGTGAGCGACTTCACCCAAAGACTTCCGCTTCTTCCGACCTTTGCCCACAGCCGCGACCGGATAGCCAAAGGGAAGGATTGCAAGGATCTCGATGTCCTGAGGAATACCCAGCACGGGATTAATCTGTGTGAGATTATCGAAGCCGGCCCAGTTTGAGCCGATGCCTTGGGCCCAGGCGGTCAGGACCATGGATTGAATGGCCCGACTCGCATCCGAGACCGCGTATGGGCTGTGTTCCATGCCAACCACAATCGCCAGAGGGGCATGCGCAATATAGGGGCCGGTCGGGACGAGCGCGCCAAGCTTGCGCAATGTCTCCTTGTCCTCGACGATGATGAAATGCCAGGGTTGCCCGTTTCTACTACTCGCAGTCACGTGTCCCGCTTCAACGATTTGACGGACAAGGGGCTTAGGAATTGGCTTCTCTTGAAATTGGCGGACGGCCAGGACCGTGCGAACCGCATCAAATACCTCCATGATGGACCTCTCTTTCTCAGTCTCAATGTTGCATTTCAGCTCCTGTGAAAATTTAGGCCGTCGGGCTCTTCCGCTCCCGCATCTCCACGTTGCCGTAGCGACGTGGTAGACGCTTTGCTGTTGCCTCTAACGAGATCGCACCAGGCCCAGGTACAGCAGTGTTGAGGTGAACTCGACAATCTTGGTCTCCTATGGCTTTAGCATACCACCTTTGTATCAGCGAGATCGCGTATGAACCAGGATATCCTTCACAAAGGGTATCTGCGTCAGAGGCATACAGCGCAGCCATGAAAACAGAGCATCGAAAACGGT
>DATAYF010000568.1:0-6637 GCA_036272735.1 Ktedonobacteraceae bacterium | reverse complement strand
CTGTTCTGGTGGAGAAGCCAGGCCCCGTGAGCGTGCCTCTACCAACCTTAGACAAAGAGTCTGATCTCCAAACCTTTATCAGGAGTCCGAACACGCTCCCCAGTCTGAACAAAGGAGTCGAGCTCCAAGAAGGGCTAAGAGCTTATCCGAAAACGGGTAAAGAGGTCTGCCTATCGAGGGGTAGCGCTACAGATCAGTGAGCGTCCGTGTCTGAATGATTTTCAGTAACAATGGAAAGCTCAATGACTCATAAACTACTAGCAAGGCAAAGAACTTCTCGACAAGAGCATGTGGATCTGGATAGCAGACCGCCTCCCAGATCCACAGCGATTGACATCAAGGTCTCTATCCCATCGTACAAGCGATCACTCTGCCACGACCTGCTCTGCCTGTGCTGTGGAGACTACTCGGTCATCTGGATCTGCATCGGTTCTCCCAACTGTGCCAGCTTCTGTGCGGTATTCGCTTCTGGCAGGGGCGTGTAGATGACCATGCGCAAATCGGGTGCGTCCGTGACCTGGAAGGTCGCGGGTTGGAGGACCAGCCGCCCAACCAGAGGATGATGCAGTTCTTTTTTTTCTGTATGAGTGACCTGGATATCGTAACGCGGCCACCACGCGCGGAATTGCGGGGAGGCTTGCTCCAACTCTGTGACCAATGCACTTCTCCAGGACTCTCCAACGTAGCGTTCCGTACTGCCACGAAACTTGGCCAGCAGGCCCTGCGCAGCTTTCTCCCAGTTGGCCAGAAGCATGTGCGGTGAGGGAGAGGTGAACGCCAGGCGAAGGATATTGCGCTCGCGGACAGGGAGAGCGCCGAAATCGGTCTGATAGACGCGCGTCATAGCTTGATTCCAGGCCAGCAGGTCGAAACTGGGATTCGCGACATAGGCAGGAGACGTACCCATAGTATCCAGAATGCCTTGGAGCACGGGGCTCACCGTGGTGGTGAAAGGGTAGGGATCAGTGGGTTGTTGCTGGCGGGCCAGAAGAAACAGATGGTTGCGCTCTACAGCATTCAGATCAAGCACCCTTGCGAGACTCTCCAGGACCTGGGTGGAAACCGTAATAGCGCGGCCCTGCTCCAGGCCGGTGTACCAGGTTACTCCGATGCCTGCTAACAAGGCCAGTTCCTCTCTGCGCAACCCCGGCGTTCTGCGCCGTGAACCAGCAGGCAAGCCTACAGCTTCGGGCGAAATACGCTCTCGCCTCGTGCGTAAGAAGTGCGCCAGCTCTTTCCGTCGCTCCTGATCATTCATGCTCATGCCTCGCCTTATCCTATCAGTTTTTATGCCAGGATAATCTGCGTACTGGCTAAGAGGCTAAAGCTCCGGCATCATTGTATCACGTCGTTGCCTCATCAGAGTCAACTCGCTGCGATGAGGATGGTACTTTGATGGTTGGCAGTCGAGCGAATGAGAGGAGAAAAAGAAAGGAATTTTGCAAACATGCAAGCCATTGTCATTGATCCACAAGCGCCTGTGCGTCTGGGTTTCCAAACAGTTGAGGCACCTCAGCCACAGGCCAATGAAGCATTGATACGCGTGAAGGCGATCTCTCTGAATCGAGGGGAAGTGGTGTATCTTGTACATGGCGCGGCAGGAACGCGCCTGGGGTGGGATCTCGCAGGAGTGGTGGAACAGGCAGCAGCCGATGGATCTGGACCAGCTCAAGGTACGAGGGTTGTTGGTCTCCTGCCCCCTGGCGCCTGGGCCGAACTGGTAGCTGTCTCGACGAACGCCCTGGCCGAACTCCCGCCGTCCGTCTCCTTTGCGCAAGCAGCGGCGCTGCCTATGGCGGGACTCACCGCGCTCTACGCCGTTGAGCATGGCGAAAACCTCCTCGCTCGACCAGTCCTGGTCACGGGTGCCTCCGGCGGAGTCGGACTCTTTGCCTGCCGATTGGCGGCTCTGGCTGGTGCGCAGGTGGTTGGCCAGGTCCGTCAATCGGCATCAGCCTCACTCGTCCAGGAAGCGGGTGCAGATCACGTGGTCGTTGGTGAGGATATCGCGGCTGCGGCAGCATACGGCCCCTATCACCTGATCATCGATCTGCTCGGCGGGCGCGCGCTGGCAGAGGTCATGACCCAACTTGTTCCAGGAGGAACATGCGTCGCCGTCGGAGCCATAGCAGGCAGCGATGTGCCATTAGATTGGGCACGTGTGCGCCTGGTGCCGGGTGCCCGCCTGCAGTTCTTCAATCTCTATTTTGAGTTCAGGCGCGAACCGGCTTCGCTTGGGCTCGGGCGTCTGGTCCGCCTGGTCGGCACAGGAAAGTTGATCCCTCCTATTGGCATGGAAGCGGATTGGCAGGAGATAGGCCGGGTTGCCCAGGCCCTCATCGATAGGCAGTTTGCAGGCAAGGCAGTCTTACATATCTCGTAAGAAGGGAGAAGCGTGGAGCCGCCGGGGAGCGCTTCAATGCTCTGGAACTGGCATGTCCCATCTTTCGCCTGGTGTTGATCGATGGTCGAGAACCAGGAACCAGATCGTGCAAGGAGGAGGGCCAGTGATGAGAAGCGAGTTGGATGCAGTTCACGAGTCGGTGCATACCCTGATAGGGAGCATTGAGACGATGGCAGAAGAGTTGCAGACCCGCCGCAATCGCTTTGGTTTTTCCTCCATGCAAATACCCGCCCGCGAGGCTCAGACACATTCGCACCGATTGTCGCGCACCCAGGCCGGGAACGTAAAAGAACCAGTATCTTTGCTCCCCGCGCTCATATGCCGCGACCATGAGAGCCTCAATGTTGAAAATGATCCAGGTACGAGCCGTTTCCCCAGGAGGAACAATCCGCATGACACGAACTCATCCATGGAAAGTCAGTGATGTATTCTGGGAGCACGTTAAACCGTTGCTTCCATCTGCACCGTCCCATGCAAAAGGGGGCCGCCCCAGGATGGATGATCGACGAGCATTGGAAGCTATTATCTATGTCTTGCGTACTGGTATCCAGTGGAATGCCTTGCCGAGGGAACTGGGAGCGAGTTCGACAGTACATGACCGCTTTCAGGAATGGGAACAGGCCAGCCTGTTCAAGGCTTTGTGGCAAGCAGGACTACAGACGTATAATGAGTTGGCAGGAATCCAATGGGAGTGGCAAGCTGTGGATGGGGCAATGACAAAGGCTCCTTTTGGAAAAGGGGCAACCGGAGCCAATCCCACTGATCGTAGCAAGAAAGGCACCAAGCGCAGTCTCTTGACCGATGGGGCTGGGATTCCTTTGGCCATCGTCATCGACGGTGCTAACCGTCATGATGTGAAATTGTTGTGTGCCACCCTGGATGACATCATGGTTGTCCGTTCCAAGCCCACCGAGGAGCAGCCTCAGCATCTCTGTCTGGATGCGGGCTACGATGGAGCACCAGCGCGAAATGAGGTTGAGACCCGCCACTATATGCCGCATATTCGCAGCCGTGGCGCGGAGAAGCAGGAGAAAGTCCTTATCCCCGGTCATCGCGCCCGGCGCTGGGTAGTGGAGCGAACTCATTCCTGGATCAATCGTTCGCGCCGACTCCTCGTTCGTTGGGAAAAAAAGGGGGAGAATTACCTTGCCTTCCTTCATCTAGCCTGCGCTCAATTGATCTTTGCGAAAGTAGAGGTTTTCGGATAAGCTCTAAGCAGATAAAGCAAGCGAGAGCGATCGAGGGGGTAAAATATTTTACACTCTTCCCTTCATATGCATTTATAAAACCTGCAAACGATCATCAAAAAACTTTATGTAATCAATGTACAAGTTGGCAAGGTGTTGCACATTTCTCATTAATAATTGTCGCTCTGCTAATGTTGGCGTTCTTCCATGTGCTCTGTCATTACGTTGTTGTCTTAAATAGCTTAGAGGCTGTGTGTAAAGACTTCTCAAGCGGCATGAGCGGATCTATCCTGCCCTCGTGCAGCTCCAGATGCACTGGCAAGCCGTCTGATCATAATGCGGATCATGGCAATGGAGATCCAGGCTTCTTCGAGGCTTCGAAGGACTTCGTAGTCCTTGGCCAGGCGGCGAAAGGCTGGAGAGCCAGGCGAAGGTTCTCTCCACAATCCATCTCCATTTGAGGACGTGGAAGCCACTCGGGCGGATCTTTTCCCAGTCGATCACCGCGTCTTTCGGCGCCCACACGTACCGCAGACCACTCCACGGGTGCCGGGCAATCTCGACCTCCCAGCCAAGCGCCTCCTTGACCCACGAGCGCATTGCCAGCTTTGTTGTACCCACTATCCGCCCAGATGTGCTTGAGGCGCGGAAAGCGTCCTTTGAGCGGCAAGAGCACGTGTCTTCCCCCGTGGTCATCCTGGATGTTGGCTTCATGCACCAGCACATGCAGGATCATCCCTGTGGTATCGACGAGCAGATGGCGCTTGCGCCCTTTGACTTTTTTGCCGCCGTCATAGCCACGAGCCCCCCTTTTTGACTGGTCTTCGACCTTCTGGCTATCGATGATCGCGGCGCTGGGCGTCGGCTCGCGCCCCATCCTCACGCGCCCCTGCTCACGCAAGGTGGTATGCATTCGTTCCCACGTCCCGTCATTGCGCCACGTCCGAAAATAACTCCAGACCGTGGACCACAGGGGAAAATCGTGAGGCAACGCCCGAAACTTCCAGCCCGTGCGATCAATAGAAAAGACCGCATTGAGCACCTCGCGCATATCCGTCGTACGCGGGCGTCCGCCCTCTTTCGGCTTTGGGATCAACGGCTCCAGAACCTTCCACTCGGCATCGGTCAGATCGCTTGGATAGTCTCTTCGTCGCACGGCCCTCACTCTCCTCATCTCTCACTGTTTAGCTTCTCTCTTCCCTCCTTTCGTCATTTTATGCCTCCTTAGCAAGCTCCTCTGGCCATTTCACACAGCCTCTTACACCGTGCGCATGCGCAAGTTTCGGGATGGGCATGAGGCCACGCAAGCCAATTTTGTGGTGACGGGGGTCAACTTTCCGAATTATCGTCAACAATAGTCGTTCGTGGTGGGGGCGCGGTCTGCGTAGTCTGTTCGGGCTGTGCCTCCTGTTGCTGACAAAGGAGCATTGGTTTCATGGGAAATGTGTTTTCAGCGCTGCGCATGGATATGCGCAAGATGGTGGGCATTCACCAGGGGCGTGAACGCGGGGATGTCCTGCTCACGATTGTGCTGCCGGGGTTTCTGATGCTGATCTCGGCCTATACCAACGCCTGGGCCTTCACTGGTGGACAATTGAGCTTTCTGCCGGTGCATCTGATCAATACCCTGGACGCGCTGTTCCGGGGGCTGTTCATCGAGGCGCTCGTGTTCGCCTGCTTCAAGATCGTCAAAATGATCTTCCAGCGCAGTCGGTTTTATGTCTGGCCGGTGGCGTTCATTCCGGCGGCCTTCGGGCTGTGGGCGGCGATTGTCTCGGCGGGCTGCGGGCTCTCGTGGGTCGTCAAGTCGGGGTCGATGACCTTCCTGGTGAAGTCGGTCTCCGATCATCTGCCGCATTGGATGACGGGTCTGTTTCAAGCGGGGGTCGGGCTGCTGTTCCCGATGGCTCTGATTATCTTCGCGGTCTACGACATTGATAACCTTTTGCATGAGCATGTCAGTCGTGGCGGTCGCCTGGGCGGGCTGGCCGTGAAAGTGCAGAGTGCGCAGCACCATCAGGATATGCTCTTAAAGATGCAAAAGGAAGAGGATGAAAAGCTCAAAGAGCAGTACCGCCAGATTGCGCAAGCTAACGCGAAGCGGGCGTTGGAGTCGGCCAAACGGGGCGATTTGAGCTTTGGTCTCGATGACACCGTACAAACGGCTCCGCAAACCTATGTGCGTCCACTTGCGTCTCCGGCATCGATGCCGCAGTTACCGGCGGCGGGTGGTGGTGCTGGTGCGCCTGGGGCGTCCCTCTTTGGGCAAACGCCGGTGACGGGGCAATTTGGGCCTGCACCTTTGGGGCATAGCGGCAATACGCAAAATATTCCGCTGCCGCCACAAGGACCGCTGCCGCAGGGAAACCGCTACGGTCCGCCCTCGCAAAACTGGCCGTAACGCTGGCTTCTTGCACGCTGGTACGGTTTTGGCACGCTGCACAGTGGTGCGCCTTCCTGCCAGCGTGTTCCTACCACTCTTGAAGGGAAAGGAGGGACGTTTCCTATGGTTCAGGTCACACCCTCGCTGCTTGACGCGTTTCTGGACTGCTGCGGTGGCCGTCGTGGGGATTACGCCGTGCAGCGAGACGATGGTCGCTATATGCATGTCTGGCAACCGCTCACGTATGAGACGGTCTTTGCACACCTGCGCGGGGATATCACCATTGGAGTCTATCTGATCGATGAAGCGGGATATTGTCATAGTGCGGTTCTTGATAGTGACATGCCTGACGGCCTGGTGCAGCTCTCTCGCGTCCAAACCCATTTAGCGGTGGGGGGCTGGGCCTCCTACCTGGAAGCCACGCGACGCGGGGCGCACCTGCGCGTCTTTTTTGCTGAGCCGGTTGCGCCTGCGGTGGTGCGTCGTTGGCTGCGGTCGTATTGTCCGGCTGGTGTGGAATTATATCCCAAGCGTGCGACTTGTTTAGCCGAAACCGCAGAAAACGGAGGATGGCTAGTACCGAACGAAAGGACGATATAACTGAGTACCCAACGTAAGGTGCAATCCCTTACCAGTGTGGTAGCACTGAAAAGCATAGCCCCT
>DATAYF010000567.1:0-7540 GCA_036272735.1 Ktedonobacteraceae bacterium | reverse complement strand
TGAAAGTAATTACACGTGCTATGACTGCGCTGCGGTAACTTTTCTATATTACTTCTTAATATTCGGTGAGTAATTGCTACGGTTGCTGGGAATGTGTGGGATATTACTGCTCATAGAAGGCCCAATAAGGCAGGATTTGCGCAAAATGGCTTGGAATTCGGTACCGGATGCCAGAATACGGCACGCTTCCCCATATTACTCCGATCCTTTCGCAGGAACTTAGTTATTATTACGGCATAGTCCCCTCTCACACGAGCCAATGAATGAGAAAACAGGTCGAAATTCCGGCGATACAATTGACGATCTTCCGTGGACACAGTAATATTATAACTTACTTTTACTACAAAGTCAAGGTGGCTAAGTTACTGCGAATAAAATGAGAGGGAAGCCAGCAATTCGTACGGATGTCCAACACCCCAACAGAAATAAAAGAGAAGAGGGAGCTCCCTCTCCTCTTAACGGAGAAGAGACTACTACAACCACGCAGAAATAGCGCGGGAGTCTAGGGTAAATTTTAGAAGAGTAAATGGGTCAAATTTCTCTGAGTATGGGGGTGGCAAGCCACCTAAAAAAGAGCAGGCTCCCCGAATAATGGTGAAGAAACGACTGAATTGAGAATTCAAGCAGCACCAAACATGAGAACCGCATAGATCTCACTTTCAGAATGCCAGTACAAGCTGCCATTTGAGGTGCTTAAAGCGGTAATCCCTTTTGGTGGGCAATTCCACAGGCAGGGTGGGAAAGCGCCCAGGTCGTTTGAATGCGTATCGATCTCCGTGCTTATAAAAATCACGTTGTGTGTTGCGCCGATGAAGTAGATCGTAGCGCCAACAGCATTCGTATGTTGCATCTCATGCTGCCAGAGCTGCTTCCCATCATTGGCACGCAGAGCGAGCAGGACGTTGGGCTGCGAAACATAGACGATGCCGTCCACCTCCTGTGGTTCCTCTGACTCATCTGCTATCGTATGCTGCCAGAGCAGTTTGCCATCTTGAGCATTCAGAGCAACTATGGCGTAATGCTCACTCCCATCGTAGGCGCTCAGATAGATGTGCCTAGACGCCACAGAGAGCGGCTGGACCTGGTCTTCACCTGGCGGAAGCTGAAAATGCCAAAGGACCGCGCCATTCTGCACACGCAGTGCGACAATTCCGTGCCCATTTTGAGGTCTGAGATAGATCAGACCATCGGCGAGCGTCGGAAGTCCAATATCTTCTCCCACCGTGACACTCCAGGCCTGCGTCCCATCTTGCGCACGCAAAGCACGAAAAATGCCCTCTTTTGTGCCCAGAAACAGCAATCCGTCACCAGCCGCAAAGGGCTGCGAACCTCCACTATCGTATACTTCCAGATTGTTGAGGGAAGTCTGCCAGGCCAGCGTTCCATTGTTTGCATGCAGGGCAAACAACCGGTCACTGACGGGCACATACACCATGCTATCGGCAACAAGTGGTGGCGCGAAGACATAGTCCGTTAGTGCAGAAGGCAGCAGCGTGCTCCATAGTTGTTTTCCGTCACCCGCGCGCAGGGCCACAAGGTGATTCGTGCCACTTTTCGTGGTGAGCGCAAGATACAGAATGTCACCGCTCAGCGTCCATCGAGACTCTAAAAGGTCCACGTCCAGGGTGTGATGCCAGCGTAGTGAACCATCACTCGCCTTGATGCTGCTCATCCCATTCGCGTCCCGGACTAGCAGTTGCACAGTGGCTGGAACAGGAGCCGGTTGATGGGGGACAGAAGCGTCGCTCACACCTCTCGTGCCGGATAGCAAGCTGCCTATGAGCAAAACCACTGCAAGGAAGAGATACGTGTACCGACGTCTTGCGCTGACAAAGACACCATACACGCAGGCGACCATGCCAAACAGACACAACAGACCGACCACAATGAAGATAGAGACATCCATGTTGACAATTCTCCCCGTGTAATGCGCCCTCCACGCCTTGATGCTCCATTACAAAAATGCTCTTTTTTAAGCATAGTGTATCCATTGCCGAATGGGGAGTGATAAATGACCCATCTTTGACGAGTAGAGCTTGGTGGAAACAACACGAGAGTCTAAGGGCGAGAAGGCCCTTTGTAGGTCCAGTGAAAAGGACCAATGGAAAGATGATTGTGGTAGGCAATGAATGCCAAGATTCCCTCGCGCAAGTGAGTGGCTGACGTCCAACTGGCACGAGCTAACAAGCGCCGCACCAGGATAGAGAACCAGATCTCAATTTGGTTGAGCCACGAACTATGTTTGGGCGTGTAGAGGAAGCGAATGCGATGGCTGGTGTCGGAGAGGAAAGCCGCACGCACGCGCATGTTGGCGAGGTGGCCACTTTTGCCTTTGATGCCTGCTTTCCGCTCTCCTCGGTCGCTTGTAAACGCGATTCTGCCGCGTGCCAGCGATCACGCCAGCGTCGCGCCGTCTCTTCATCGATCTGCAGATGCTGAGCGATGTGGCTGTTACTGCTCCCCTTGAGGGCTTCCCAGGCTATTTGAGCTCGTTTGACCAGTCTCTGGGCACTCGTGGTACGGTGGATTATCTGCTGCAGAAGTTCCTGTTGCAAGGAGCTGACCTGAAGCGATTTTGCTTGCGGAGAGGGCATGAAAGATGTCTCCTTCACTTTGGTTTGCTCTAGATTCTAGCATATCCTCCCCTCCCACGCTATTTCTACGTGGCTGTACTACGACACTTCGGGTGACCGTCCCCAGGGAAAGTCCGTGGGAGCATCGGGAACCAGGACCGTCTTTTCAATCTTTTCAGACTTGCGATTCGACGAGAGACTGATCCCCAGTTTCTGGTGATGCGCATCGATCTCTTCCTGATGGGCATCCTGATAGGCTTTAATGGCATCCTTGCTGCCACCGACCAATTTTTGCAGAGCAAGCGTGGTAATATACCACCGCTCCAGCGGACGATGCGTCTCGTTCCACTGCATGATAGCATAGACGGCACGGCGGAAGCGCTCCACGGAGGCTTCGGGCGCCTTCATGCCTGCCAGCTTGGAGGTCGGGACCGCGGCATACCGCTCGTTATCATGGCGTTTGGCCTGGCTGCGCAGTTGACGCGCCTCCCGTTCTCCGGCTGAGAGCAGATAAGACAACAGATCAGGAGCCCCAGAGAGCGCCATCCCTTCGCGCAACACGTCACGCATGTGCTCAGAAAGGTCCAAGAGCTCCAACGACAGGTCAGGCCGTTCCTCAGCTCGTGCTTGCCCACGGCTGGCGAGGTAGCCCACAAAGACCCGACGCAGAAACTCATCATCTTTGATGATCCTGCCCCCCACCTGCTGCTGCATCTCCTCACGCAGGTCATCCCCCCAGGCGCGGGTCTGCACGGTGGGCCGATAGGACGAAAAGCCCGTTTTATTCTCGCTCTGCTCCTTCTTGCGTCTGCGCTTGCTCTTCGCCACAACAGGACGAACTACAGGCTCTGGCATATCCTTCTTGAACACATCCAGCACGGTCACCCCTGGCAACCCTAACTTGATCCCCTGGCGCCCATCCAGCTTGCCTTCCGCATCCGCGATCTGATAATCGGCATAGTTGGCGTGGCTCGCGTAATTGAGTCGCACCCGCTCAACTTCCTCTGGCGAGGTTCCCGGTTCCACCTGTGGCTCCAGAATAAACCGATGCCCCTGGATCTGCGCCTTGTAATTGACCACAGACACATGATCGGGTGCGTACCATAGCACGGCGATGGAAGCATACACGGCTCTCAGGGTATGAGCGGTGATCCTTTCCCGATCATTTCTCGCTGCGATGCTCTCGCCATAGATCCGCTCGACCGCATCATTGACAGCATTGCTATATTTTTGACTGACCTGTTCCACCTCCAAGGTCGTGCAATCGATCAGTCGCCGCAGTTTCGTCACCGCATCCACCACCAGGAATGAGCGCACCAACGTTGGAATTTCATAGCGCTCGGCTAGACGAGTCTGCCCTTTCACCTGCCCCTCGAACCAGACGGTATACCCCTCTTTCACCGTAAAGATCCCCGTTTTCATGATCTCGGCCAAACGGCGACCAGTCGTGAGCGCAATGCCGACCACCAGATCCGTCCATGCTTCTGAGAGCAAGAGCGGTAAAGCCCGCTGCACAATCCCCTCGGGATCGCTCACCAGTCGCTGATGATCTAACCGCTCCTGCGTCACCGCTCGATTGCGGTCATTCATCTGCACCCATTCACCCTCAGAGAGATTAAAGACGCGCAACCCAATGTGTTCGCGCTCATGCGTGCGCGGATTCACCCAACTGTTCTCATCTGTCACCGGTAAGGCCCGAATCAAATGGCGCAGTTGCGTGATTGGCTTGCGCAACGAATCTCCTTCCAACCCACGCTCAGTCCTGAGCCAGGTGAGCGTTCGCTCCCACACCGTGCGCAAGGCAGCTTCTTGCGCCATCGTCGCCCGACTCATCACTGGTTCCACGTCCTGCAACCAGCGCTCCCGCAAATAGCCTAACACTTTGATCGGTTCCGTCGTCGCCATCGCCTTTCGTCTCCTTTGTCTCCTCTGCTGATCAAGAGAAGCTTCCTTCTCCCGATTTCTTCTACAAGGCAGTGTAGTATATTACTGCCTTCCTGTCAATAAGTAATGTAAAGGCGGACTAGAGGACATTACACCAGGTCTCGATGGCATGATGAATCAGGCTCGCCCCGAGCCGATCAGCCGGGCAACGAGGCTTGCACCCATCCGGCACAGAGGGACGCCATCGTTGACGATGGCATTTCCCGCGGTGACAACGACCAGGGCCAGAGCGGGCGAGCAATCCACCAGCGGTTCCTCGGCGCTGCATCTCCATGGCTCACCTTCTGAGGTGATCGGCAGGCTTTCACGGTAAAACCGGTATATCAAAAAGCCCTGCAAACACGCACATGCTCTTGACATCACCTTTCCAGATGACTATACTACCAATATAGAAGTCGATTTCGGTTTCGGTTTCTATATTAAAGACCATCATTTCTCTGAAAAGACTCTCTCTGGTCAAAGGAAGAACAAGCGTATGGAGGAAGCAAAGAAAGTATCAAAGCGTACGGATGCTGTGGCCAATCGTGCGCGGATTCTGGAAGCTGCTCACTCGGTTTTCGCCGAGCATGGGTTGGATCTCGAAATGCAGGAGGTTGCCGCACAGGCTGGCCTTGGCCTTGGGACGCTCTATGGGCATTTTGCCAGTCGTGAAGACCTCCTGCGTGCGATTGTGCAAAGTGTCATTGATGACACGCTGGCACAAATGCGGGCGGCGCTCGTTTCTGGTGCCGATGATCCTCGGAAGGCTTTTCTCGCTCTCGCGTCTGCGGCGCTCCATGTGCAACACCAGTATCGGCCACTCTTTGCGGTGATCCGTGATCGTCGGCTGGTGAAACTCATGGACCCCTCCTATGCGCAACGCGTGCGCATGCAGTTTCTGGAGATTCCCAAAGACCTGCTTACCCAAGGGATCCAGGCTGGCGTCTTCCCCCAAGATCTCGACCAGGACATGGCATCAGTCACAATCATGGGCGCGTTTATCAATGCGGGCAATCTGCTGGGAAAAGAGCGGTCTCCTGATGAGCTCGCGCAGCAACTCACCCAGTTTCTCCTGAGATTGTTCACGGGGCAAGCGAGCCCAGAGATCAGTGGCGATGGCTTCCCATCTCCTACCTAAAAGAACTCTGGAAATGGAGAACCACGAGCAGTCTGTCTCGTCTTGCCCCATGTTCAGAGAAGGAGAACAAGGTATGCAACACAGCAAGTTCTGACCCTGCACGCGCTGCTGGCTTGGGAGATGTCTCGAGGCTTTTCTCGCGTTGTCCCCCATTCATCCAAAGAAGGAGGAAGAAGATATGCGTTTCGAACAACAGGTTGCCCTGGTGACCGGTGCTGCTTCTGGCATCGGTCGTGCACTGGTACAGCGCTTTGCGGCTGAAGGAGCCGCCGTGGTGGCCGTTGGCATCTTATCTCAATGGAGCGATTCTCCCCGTTGATGGCGGCTGGTTCGCCGCCTGACCACGTGGGAGAAAGAAGATCGCCGTTTGTCTCAGATCATGCGAGAAAGGAACACATCAATGCGAGGATTACAAGGGAAAGTGGCGATTGTTGCAGGAGGTGCAACAGGGATTGGGGCCGCCAGCGCCGAGCGCCTGGATGACCCGGCGCGCATGGCGACAGCGATCGAGGAAATCTTGCGGATCACGCCGATTGGTCTGGGGCGACCACGGATTGCGCGCAGTGACGTCATGCTGAGCGGGACAACGATCCACACGGGAGAAGTCATCATGCTCGATATTCTGGCGGCCAACCATGATGAGTCGGTCTTTCCTCATGCCAAAGAGGTGGATTTGGATCGGGAAGTCAATCCCATGGTGAGCTTTGGCCGGGGCATTCACGCCTGCCTGGGCCAACAGATCGCGCGCATGGAGTTACGCGTCCTGTGGAGCACGTTGCTCCGACGCCTGCCGACGGTTCGCCTGGCGGTTCCCCCTGAGGAGGTTCCCTGGCGACCGAACGAAACGGCAACCTTTGGACCTGCTCATTTGCCTGTCATGTGGGGATAGTTCCCTCTTTTCCCAGAAGGATCGGCAAGGAGACATTCATACGACCAGTGTGAGTGCTCTTTGCTCTTGCGCAACCAGGCGAACTCAGAGAAACACCACAGCTAAAGAAGAAGATTCCAGACAATTTGAGAAAAAGAAAAGAGATAATGATGACCCATGATCCCAATTTGACACATGGAAAAGGAAGGTACGCGCTGGTAATTGGGGGAGGCATTGCCGGATTGCTCGCCGCCCGTGTGCTTTCAGATACCTATGAACACATCCTGGTGGTGGATCGAGATACCTTCCCGGACCAACCGCAGTTGCGTGCAGGAACTCCCCAGGCGTTTCACTCGCACCGCCTGATACCACGTGGCGAGATGATTGTGCAACGGCTGTTTCCTGGCTTCACCGATGCCTTGCTAGCAGCGGGAGCGTACTCTACTCAGAACAAAGAAAGTCTCGTCACCACGCGACACGGTCGTTTGCAAGGGCGATCCCCCGCCAAAGGCGTCTCGTGCAGTAGAGCCTTGCTGGAGTGGGAGCTCCGTCGACAGGTCCAGGCGCTTCCCCGAGTCCGTTTTCTGCCTAACCAGGAGGTAATCGGTCTGCTGAAGAGCCCTACCGGGAACCGCATCACCGGCGTGATAGTGCGCGAACGCGGCCACCAAGAGCAGCAGACGACGTTGGAAGCCGACCTGGTGATCGACGCCAGTGGACGCTCCTCCAGACTTGCCTCCTGGCTTGAGGAGTTTGGCTATATCCTGCCAGAAGCCGAAGAGGTACGCGGTAATCTAGGTTATACGACGCGCCATTATCACGTCCCGCCTCATTCCCCCTGGAACTGGAGTACGATTATGGTCGAAGGAGACCCATCTGCCGGGACACTCACGGCTGCGCTCTCGGCCAAAGAGAATCAGGTACTTCATCTGCTGGTCTGGGGTGCAGGTGGTCATTACCCTCCCACCAACAGCGAGCCATTTGAAGAGGCATTGAAGCACCTCAGCAGTCCCGATATCGTCAATGCGTTGCAAGAAG
>DATAYF010000566.1:0-3245 GCA_036272735.1 Ktedonobacteraceae bacterium | reverse complement strand
GGCAGAGTGCCACCCGGCATGTATACAATGCCTTTTTCGCCTTTCTTTTCTTTCGGGGATATTGCCGCGCCACGATCCGTCTCTTCGCGGAATTGCAGGGAGATTTCTCCCGTTACTGGACACCATTTACCGAGCCATATCGCCAAAAAATCGCCCAGACAGCTCAGGAGTTCGGCTACACTCAAAACAACAACTCGCATGTTTTTACGCTGCTCGTCTGGATGCTCTGCGTGATTGGAAAGCCCCTTGAGGAATTGACCAGAGAGGATTTTGACCCCTTTCGAGATGCCTACCAGGACCAGTATCGTCCCCGTCGCAAAGGGGGACGGGTTGATAGTCAGCTTTCGCGTCTTGAGCGATATCTTGTTCACTGGGGAAACCTTTCCCTTTCGCATGAAGTGCTGCGCTATGACGAATTAGTGGAGAAGCTAGAGCATCCAACAATCCGTTCAGCTATTTTGCTGTATCTGTACTGGAGTGAAACCAAATATCAACGCTCCACCACTAACAGCATCCGTGCGGCGCTCGTCGCATTTTTCTTGTGGCTCCAGCAGCAGTATCCTGCCAGTTCGCGCCTGGATGATGTCACACGTGCTGTTGCCTTAGAATACGGGCACTATCTTCACCAACAAGTGCAGGCCAATCGGTTTGGCTTAGCACATCAGAGGAGCCTTCATAGCTATGTCCGCCAGTTTTTTGACTTCATTATCGATGAGAGAGTTGAGACCTCGCCTCACCGTAATCCCTTCTCTGCTCGCGACCTGCCTCGCAAACCTGATATGCTTCCTCGCTATCTCTCCGATCAAGAATTACGCAAAGTGCTCGCCTACTGTGAGCGAGAGGCTTCTTTGTATGAAAAAACGGTGATCATCACGTTGCTGCATACAGGTATTCGAGCAATGGAATTTGCCCAGCTCAAGGCATCTGACATCGTTCAAATCGGTGGAGTATGGAAGTTGCACATCCATCAAGGAAAAGGACTCAAAGATCGGATCATCCCGCTCACTCCACAATGCCTGACAGCCTTACAAAACTGGCAAGAACAGGGCTGGGAGAAAATCAACGATTATCTCTTTACCAATCATGGGGTTCCTGCAAAAACTAGCCATGAGGTGGCAAAAGCCATGCGTGAGATCAGTCACAAGTTGGCGACTCCTCAACTCACCGCTCATCGCTTCCGCCATTCGTTTGCCGTTGCGTTGCTCAACTACGGGATTCGTGAATCGGCCTTACAAAAACTCATGGGACATGCCACACTGGCTATGACCTTGGAGTACGCACGCATTCTTGATCAGACCGTGGAGCAAGCATTTACAACGGCTGTCGAGCAGATGCACGAGGGAGCACACAGTTGTGTGCCCAATTTCTTTGCGCAGGAGGATTACACTCGCTTTGTGGAAGGAGATGCGGTGAGTTGGATTCGTCTCCCAATGGGCTACTGCCGCAGAAATGTGAAACTGCATTGTGAGAGTGATGTCAAATGCTTGCTCTGTGATCGGTTTGCCATTGGAAAAGAGGATCTGCCTCGACTCCGACAGATGTACGACCGTTTCACACAGCTCGGACTCAAAATGAAAGCTGACGTAGTAGCTGCCCAGATCCAGCGCTTAGAGTTGCCACCTGGGGAGGCTCCTGATGGCTTCATTCCTGCTGCGGCGATTTCTGTTGCGAGGCAACGCCGATGAGCGAGAGTGAACAGCAATCAAGCGACCTGGTCATCGTTGCACGTGATGCGACGGGCCAAGTCATCACCCGCCTTACCTGTACCCGTTCTCGCGAGGTGATCAGCGCGATGAAATCGGCGCGTAGTGTTCTCCGGCTCAAGGGCGGGGCCGTGCGCGTGGAGGTACATCGATATGAGGCTCCAACCTCGAACTATGCAGGCCAACCGCTAGCCGCCATGAGCTTGGACGATCTCGAGAGGGAGCAGACAAGATAGCGGGGGAACCTACCCTTATGGGGTGGAGTTGGGGACACAGCTACGCGCTTTGATCGACTGAGGTGGTGGATGGGTTGGCAAGGAGGCAGTCGAGGCACAAGTGCGTAGATCGCGGGCGTGACCTGGTTGCCGGTGGGGTTGGCTTCTGGTGGCTGGGCAAGGTAACCAGGTCTAAGACCACACTGGAAGGAAGCAATAGCAGCCTGGTCTCGCGGGCTCACTTGTTTACTCTTGCCTCTCCACTGGATTCGGGATGGTGTTGGAGATCTCTATCGCCGGAGGACAGGGAGCCATTTCCTGACCAGAGAAATTCTTCTGGGCAAACTGTTCAATCGCCTTAATCACATCCCCAAGTTCCTGCCCCTTTGCAGTGAGGCGATACTCAACGCGCGGCGGAATCTCCAGGAAAGCCTCTCGCTGCACAAACCCCTTCTCTTCCAACAGCTTGAGCCGCTGAGAGAGCGTCTTTGAGCTAATATGCCCCATTGACTCTCTCAGCGCATTAAAACGCACTGGACCTTGCAGCAGATGCATCACAATCAGCAGAATCCACATATCTCCAATGAAGCAGATTGCCGCTTTCAATGGAGAAGTCGCACAGGCCTGGGATATTTCGGCTGGGAGTTCCTCGTTACACCTTTCCATAGCACGAGTATATCACAAGTTTCTTTGAGGAGCAACTAACTTGACAACACCAGCTTTATACGATATCCTTATTTCCATAAGGAAAGTTAGATGAGAAAAGAAACGAACCCACCTGGTCGTCTCTTTTCTCATCCTATCTGATATTAATTAATTAGAAAGGAACGTCATCTATGACGATCTCACTCAGCGTAGGTTTACTTCTCCTGCGTCTGGTTGCAGGCCTGACGATTGCTGCCCATGGCCTGCAAAAGCTCGTTCCCTGGGAGAGCGGCCCTGGGTTCGCCGGCATGAAACAGGGCCTTCAGATGCAGGGCTTTAAACCTGCGGCATTCTGGACAGGTCTGGCGGTTCTGGGAGAATTGGGTGGCGGTCTCGCACTGGCCTTGGGTTTGCTGACGCCTCTAGGATCTGCTGGCATTGTGGGAGCCATGGCGATAGCGGTTTTCAAGACCCATTGGAAAGCTGGTTTCTGGGGTGCGAAGCGCGGTTATGAATATCCCCTGCTGCATCTGGTTGTAGCTCTGACCATTGGCCTGACGGGACCTGGAACCTACTCGCTCGACGCTCTTTTTGGCATCACAGCGGTCGATACTGTGCCTCTCTTCCTGGTTCTGGCCGTTCTTGCGATTCTCGTCGATAGTGTTGGGATATTCACGAGTCA
>DATAYF010000565.1:0-3343 GCA_036272735.1 Ktedonobacteraceae bacterium | reverse complement strand
CGCATCCTCCACCAGAGCCTCCAGAGTTGCTCGCCTTGTTGTGCTGCCCGAGTTATCTCCTCAAGGTATCACACAGCACAGCCGCACCACCCAGCATGAAACCGAGAGAGACATAGCAAGGTTTACTCTTTCTCCAGGCATCTCAGATGAACATTGATACGTACCCCTATGAAGTATACCTTCCAGAGAAATCTCTGTGGGCAGGAGTGCCATACTATATGACCTCGATTGAGCACGTGTTCTCATCTGGTTCTGTCACAAAAATGTGAGATTGCAAGAAGTGTGTGGTTGATCCGTTTTCATGGATCAAGGTTAATCAGAACAATTTTGCCTGCCATCTCCATTCTTTGCCTTCTCAATGCACGTTGTTTTGAGAAATATGGTCCTCTTCGAGAGGCAAGTTGACCATACCGGGTTGGAGCAATGTGATCGCGTCGTGAAGGACTTTCTGGGCTCTTGAGTTTTCCTCCTGCGAGTATAATATCTCCATATCTTATTCTGACATTCCAGTGCAACACAATGGATGGGTTCGTCATGATTCAGCATCCCTGCTTCACCATTGAAGATTGGAACATCCACGAAACGGAGCTTCACCTCGACTGTCTGGCGCAGACAGAGTCCACTTTTGCCCTCGCCAACGGACATCTCGGACTACGAGGCAACCTCGATGAGGGGGAACCGTTCGGGCTGCCAGGCACCTACCTGAACGCCTTCTATGAAGAGCGCCCTCTCTCCTATGCAGAGAGCATATACGGCAATCCCGAGTCAGGGCAGACCGTGATCAATGTCACCAATGGCAAAATCATGCGCCTTCTCGTCGACGATGAGCCCTTTGACGTCCGCTATGGCCAGGTTCAGCGTCACGAGCGAGTGCTCGATCTCCGCAACGGCGTGCTGCGCCGCAACGTGTGCTGGACCTCGCCTGTGGGGCGCACGGTGAACATCTCGTCAGTGCGTATGGTGTCTTTCACCCAGCGGGCCATTGCAGCGATCAGCTACGAGGTCGAGCCACTTGATGCTCCAGTGCGCGTCGTAGTGCAGTCGGAGCTAGTCGCGAACGAGACGCTCCCGGCTATGGGCAAAGATCCGCGAGGAGGGGCTGCTCTCCCTTCTTCGCTCGAATGCGAAGAGCACCAGGCACAGGGTACGAGCGGGCTCATGATTCATCACACCAAAGTAAGCGGTTTACGGGTGGGTGCAGCGATGGACCATCATATTGAGGGACCACCTGAGACCTTTGTGGAGTCTCAACACACCCCCGATGTTGTCCGCATCTTCATCACGGCCCCTTTGAAACCTGGCCAGCGGCTTCGGATCGTCAAATTCATGGCCTATGGCTGGTCAAGCCAACGCTCACGGCCCGCGATTCACGACCAGGTCATTGCGGCCCTCTCGCTGGCTCGTTTCACTGGGTGGGAAGGTCTCCTTGCTGAGCAGCGTGCCTATCTGGACAGGTTCTGGGCGCACGGAGATGTCGAAATCGAGGGCGATCCTCAAATTCAGCAGGCGGTGCGCTTTGCCCTCTTCCATGTGCTACAGGCAGGGTGCCGAGGAGAGCAGCGCCCCATCCCGGCGAAAGGGCTGACCGGTCCCGGCTACGATGGCCACACCTTCTGGGATACAGAAACCTTCGTGCTCCCAGTAATGACCTTGACCTTGCCTCATGCCACCGCCGATGCGCTTCGCTGGCGCCACTCGATTCTCGATCAAGCCAGGGAGCGCGCGCGCCTGCTTGGACTGCGCGGTGCCGCCTTCCCGTGGAGGACGATCCACGGCGAAGAAAGCTCAGGGTACTGGCCCGCGAGCACTGCCGCCTTCCACATGAACGCGGACATTGCCTACGCGGTTACACAGTATATCGAGGCCACCGAAGATCGAGCGTTCGAGGAGGAGGTGGGCCTTGAGCTGCTCGTCGAGACGGCAAGGCTGTGGCATTCACTCGGATACCAGAACGCCGATGGGCAATTCCGCATCGATGGTGTCACCGGACCCGACGAATATAGCGCCCTCGTCGACAATAACGTCTACACGAACCTGATGGCACAACACAACCTTTCCGCCGCAGCCGAAACAGCGAAGCGCTATCCTCAAAGAGCACGCACCCTTGGAGTAGATGCCGCTGAGATAGACAGCTGGCAACAAGCCGCCGAGAGGATGTTCATCCCCTACGACCAACGCCTTGGCGTCACCTCACAGGACGACACCTTTACCGAACATGAGGTGTGGGACTTCGCGACGACCACGCCCGAGCAGTACCCGCTGCTCAAGAACTTCCCCTACTATGACCTCTATCGCAAGCAGGTTATTAAGCAGGCGGATCTCATCCTCGCCATGCAGCTGCGCGGGGATGCCTTCACCCCCGAGCAGAAGGCGCGCAACTTCGCCTACTATGAACCACTCACCGTGCGCGATTCCTCACTCTCAGCAGCCACACAAGCAGTTATTGCCGCCGAGGTGGGTCAGCTCCAACTCGCCTACGACTACCTCGGCGAGGCGACGTTCATGGATCTCTATGACCTGGAACACAATGTGCGCGACGGCATCCATATTGCCTCACTCGCGGGAGCCTGGACAGCGCTGGTCATGGGCTTCGGTGGTGCACGCATCCAGGGCGGCATGCTCTCCTTCGCTCCGCGCTTGCCAGAACAGATCAAACGGCTCGCCTTCCAGATGGTGTTCCGGAGACGGTGTCTGCGTATCGATGTCTGCGCGCAAGAAGCCAGTTATCGCCTGCTCAGCGGTGCGCCGCTCACCATCCGCCACCACGGCAACGAAATAGCTGTGTCCATCACCGAAGCAGTGATCCGACCCATTCCCCCCATCCAGGCAGGGCCGCGACCTACTCAGCCTCCGGGGCGCGCTCCAGTTGCGCGGAGTGCACCATGACATCCACTCATCAATCAGAGAATGAGCTTGCTCAGTTTTGACAGAACCTTTTGCGACACCATCGGAGCTCGACTTTGTACATTTTTGAGTGAATGAAAGGGAACCTGTTGCTCTCTGAAAAAATGCGTCGGTTGGCTTCCCAGGACACTCCTTGCCAAATTTGTTTCTTCTGGTGTTTGTCCTGGCCAGGGTTTTCCAACATCAGCCTCCGGTTGGGATGCTTCCCACTGTTGAAAAACTGACGCATACAGCCGCTTGCGAGCCCTTCTCAAGGCTTGCGAGGCAACGCCCTCTGTTCGCAATGCTGACCTGCTGTTTCCAAAAATGTACAAAGTCGAGCGGAGAAGATGGGGCATGTTTTTTGCAAGCAGAGAAGGTTTATTCCTCATGGGAAAGGAGGCCAAGAGTCCGAGCGCGTGCTACTGCCTGGGTGTGATTGGTGACTTCGAGTTTGCTG
>DATAYF010000564.1:0-3478 GCA_036272735.1 Ktedonobacteraceae bacterium | reverse complement strand
ATTAATGGTTTGCGCAAACCATTAATACTCCTTTATGCGTTCGCCATATCAGTCCCAAAAATTTACTCTGCGCATCGTTCAGATGTTAGCATGCGTATTACAAAAGAAAGCACAGCGTTTTTAGTATCGATCGGGCTAGCTAATGAAAAGGAGGTTTTTGTGCAAACGGAACGAGAGTTGCAGGAACAACCGGATGTGAACTGGTGGGCGTCAGGTGATACGCCTGTGCGCAACGATGCACGGGTTATGTACCTGGTTGATGGCAGTAGCGCTATGCTCACCCTCTGTCGTCACTTCATTAAAGCGAATAAATATATCTATCTGGCGGACTGGGGCCTGAGCGCAGACATACAGATGGTGCGCGGCTCATATCATCGCGCGGGACCCGACGGGAGCGCGGAGCAAGAGGCGCTGCTCAACGAGTTGCGGCTCGAAGGGTTTAGCGACCAGGATATTCATTTCTGGTGTACAAGCGACCTATCGTTGAGGCATGTGCTGGGCTACTCGGTGAGCAAAGGGGTCGAGGTCAAAGTATTACTGTGGGATGCTCCACCGATATTTTCAAGTTGCAATCCGCCTGAGGCGCGAGACGCGCTGCAAGAGGTCGGAGTGAACTGCATTCTCGATCCTAGCGCGCACGGCATCTTGCACCATCCCGTCGAGTCGCTGCACCAGAAAACCGCAATTGTGGATGGCACGCACGCTTTTGTGGGCGGCGTCGATCTGTTGATTGAAGCAGGGGGCGAGTTTGATCGTTGGGACACGCCCATGCACGATTTTGAGACCCCACTGCGCCGCAACGACAAAGGCGAGACCCCCCATCCCTGGCACGATGTCCATTCGTTGATTGAAGGTACGGCCGTTGGAGATGTCGAGCTGAATTTTCGCCAGCGCTGGAACGATGTCGTTACTCACCACCATCTCGGTAAAGAGCAGATCATTCCCGATCGGCCTATCCCGCCGCCACAACCGGGGACCGAGCTGGTTCAGGTGGTGCGCACCATTCCGCAGCATACTTATCATTTCGGTTCTAACGATAGTTCGAGTATTCTGGATATCGCGCAGGTCTACGTCAATGCGTTGAGCCAGGTTCAGCGCTTCGTGTACCTGGAAAATCAGTACTTCTGGCTGCGCGGTTACAGCGGCATCGACATTTCTCTGCTTGGTTTCGATAGTATCGATATGCAGCACAATATTACGCAGTTGGGGGCCGCGCTGCAACGTGGAGCTTTTGTCAGCCTTATTCTGCCCGATCATCCCAACGCGGGCCGGGCCTTTAGCGATGCTGGTATCCAACAGGTGCGGGAAGAGGCATCACAGGCTGAAGAAGAGGGGCGTTTCCAGGTCTTTTGCCTGGCGACCAGCGCGCGGCTGGATGGGCAAGAGCGCTACCGGCCTATCTATGTACACGCCAAAGTTGCCGTGGTCGATGACCGCTGGTCAACGGCCGGTTCCGCCAACCTCAACAACCGTGGGATGCACGATGATACCGAAATCAATGTCGCGGCCCTTGATAGCAGGCTTGCCCGCAATCTGCGCATAATGTTGCAGGCCGAGCACCTGGGTCTCGTACATGCGCAGAACCTTTATGACCTCTCGCGTCTGCTGGGTCGGCAGGTGCAGGGCAAAGAAGAGCAGGCGCGCGCGGTAGCGGTGCACGATTACCTGGAGGAACAGTTGGGCGATCCACTCGTCGCACTGCAAAAAATGCACGCGACAGCATGGGAAAATCTCCAGCGCTACAAAGCGAAGCAGCCCCTGGTTGGGCATCTTCTGCCTTATCTCACGGCGGAAGAGGCGCAACTACAAGGGCTGGATTTCTATGAAGAGCACGGCTGGGTCGAAGAGGTATCGGACGATCAGAGCAACTCGATATAGCGGCGGCGCTCCCAATTCGTGACGGCTTTCTCGAACTCGCTCACCTCCCAGCGGCGTGTGGTGGCGAAGTGCTCGACGAAGTCAGTGCCGAGGTACTCTTGTGCGAACTCGCTATCCGCGAATTGGTCGGTTGCGGTGGTCAGATTGCGGGCCAGAACCTTTACATCGCCGGAGGTGATGGCCTGTGCAATTGCCGCCGCATTGTACGCGTTACCGTCCAGGCGTGGGGCCAGTTCGAGCTTGTGATCGATGCCGTAGAGTCCGCTGGCGAGCATGGCCGCGAAGACCAGGTGGAAGTTGGCGTCCGAGCCAGGCACGCGGTTTTCGAGGCGAATGGCCTTGCGTCCGCTGTTGATGACGCGTACCGAGCAGGTGCGATTATCCATGCCCCAGGTCGTATTGAGCGGTGCCCACGTGCCCTCGATATAGCGCTTATACGAGTTGATGAATGGCGCGTAGAGTGCCATCATGTCCGGCAACTTCTCCAACATACCCGCTAAAAAGTGGCGCATGGTTGTCGACATGTGGCCCTCGGCCGGCTCGTCCCAGAACACGTTTTGTTCCAGGTTGCGGTCCCACAGACTGAGGTGGGCGTGCCCGCTGCTACCATCTTCCTGGTCGTTCCACTTCGCCATAAAGCTGGCGGTAACGCCCTCCTGGTGGCAGATCTCTTTTACACCCGATTTGAACAGCAGCGTGCGGTCGGCAGCGGTCAGCGCAGGAGCGTAGTGCGTGTTCATTTCATACATGCCGGGACCATGTTCGCGATTGTAGCCCTCGATTTCAATGCCGTAACCGTGCATCATACGGGCGATGTGGCTCAACAACTGGTCGTCGGCGCTGGCCTGGCTGATGACGTAACAGTTGGTACCGGGGTTGAGGGGCGTCAGGTTGGGGCCGAAGTCTTTTTCGCGGAGCGACACCTGTGTCTCACGGAAGAAGCGTGCTTCCAGTTCGGAGGCGGCCAGCGGCTCGAAACCCATCGCCCGTGCCCGTTCGACCAATCTGGATAGCACATATCGTGGTGCGACCATGACCGGGTTGCCCTGCTCCGTCCAGACATCACAAATGCAGGAGGCAACGCGCTCTTCCCAGGGCACGAGCGCGAACGTCGAAAGATCTGGCTTCAGCACAAAATCACCAAAGCCACGGTCCCAATTGCTGATCTTCAGGTTGGGCAGCACGCGCTCGGCGATATCCCAGCCAAAAATAACATCGCTCTGGGCGAACCCATCTTCCATGGAATCCAGGAAGAAGCGGGCCGTCACCCGTTTACCACGGAAGACGCCATCGATGTCGGGCATGCCGATTTTGACGTACTCGATTTTCCCTTCGTCGTAGAGCTGTTGCACTTCGGCGCGATTCATCAAATTCAAATCCTTTCGCACAGCGGAACAGTATGGTGGGTGCGCCGCATGCATATATGTATGAGCGTATGTTGTGTTATAAAGGATGAGGATTAATCGCTAGCAGAGTAGCACGCGGCACTGATCCCGTCAAGTGAGGGGATGATTTGACCCATATATAGATGAGGCTGTATGGGGCCGGCCCCATACAGCCTCATCTATATATGGGTCAAATCATCCCCTCACTTGACGGG
>DATAYF010000563.1:0-7898 GCA_036272735.1 Ktedonobacteraceae bacterium | reverse complement strand
TGTTTCATGCGATTTCAGCCACGTCTGTAAAGAGTCAGGATGCACACGACGTACGCCACGTAGCAGCATCGAGGGCAACCCTTCCAGGTAGATGTAATGGTAAACCGTAGTACGGCATACGCCCAACTGTATTGCCACATCAGCAACGCTCAACAATAGCGGTTGCACTGTCGAAATCCTTTTATGTTTTGCCATAGAACACCCCCTTCTCCCATCTAATGGCTTTGCTATTCATCACAAGCTGGATTGTTTGCACTTTGTAGCTCTTCTTCAGCAAGCGAGCCATAAGCCCCCAAAGTGATACTGGTGGCGAAGTCAAAAACGACGCTCACACTGAGCTTGAACTTGCCAGATAGCAAGCGCGAAAATCGACTTCGCCACCAGTGGGTCATGCGCCCTGGCGCCCCACCGCGCATGAAAAAGGGTAGAATGGCAGCAGGGCGGGCGCTCCGTTAAGGATCGATTTGCTACTCGTGAGGCGCCCCGGACCACCAGTGTGATCCAGGATGCCTCTCAAGCACCACCGTCTGTCGCTCTCGTCATTGGGAAGCACGTATGGGAGAATTTGACCCAGGCTGGGCATCCCGTCGCCCGTCCATGGTTTGTCTGGAGGAACCCATGAATATCGTCTATGAACGTTGCGCGGGACTCGATGTGCACAAGAAGAGCGTGACAGCTTGTGCCAGTACTCCTGACGCCAAAGGACAACGCCATAAGGAACTTGAACTCTTTAGCACCATGACCCCTGATGTGCTGCGCCTGCGTCAATGGCTCACTACCCGTGGTGTGACCCATGTGGCCATGGAATCAACCAGTGTCTATTGGCAACCAATTTATGCGTTGCTGGAAGGGCATTTTGAACTGCTGCTGGTCAATGCCCAGCATATCAAAGCCGTACCAGGGCGCAAGACCGATGTGAAGGACGCCGAGTGGTTCGCTGATTTATTGCAGCACGGGCTGCTGCGTCCCAGTTTTGTCCCTCCGGCCTCCCAACGCCAAGTCCGCGAATTGACGCGCTACCGTACGAGCTTGAGCAAGGAGCGGTGTCGAGCCGTGAATCGGCTCCAGAAGATCCTGGAAGGGGCGAATATCAAGTTGGCGTCGGTGGGAAGCGACGTGATGGGCGTGTCTGCCCGCGCAATGCTAGAAGCCTTGCTTGCGGGAGAAGACAACCCAAAATCTCTGGCCGAACGCGCACGGGGATGTATGCGTTCGAAACGGGATCTGCTTGCCCAGGCCCTCCAGGGGCGCTTTACCTCTCACCACCGCTTCTTGATCAAAGAGCAGCTCGCCCATATCGATAGCTGAGAGGAGCGCATCGCCGAATTGAACAAGGAGATTGCCAAACGACTACACCCGTTTGAGGCACAACTCAAGCGTTTGGAGACAATCCCAGGGATCAAGCGCCGTCTAGCAGAAAACATCCTCGCTGAGATCGGTGAGGACATGAGCCGCTTCCCTAGTGCTCGGCACCTTGCTTCGTGGGCCGGCATGTGCCCGGGCAACAATGAGAGCGCCGGCAAGCGCCTAAGCGGTCGAACCCGCAAAGGCAGCCCCTGGCTACGCACCGCTCTAGTCGAAGCAGCACATGCAGCCACCCATACCAAGGACTGCTATCTCTCGGCTCAGTATCACCGTCTCGCCCTCCGACGAGGCGGCAAGAAGGCGACAATTGCCGTCGGACATACACTTCTCGTCATCATCTACCATGTTCTGGTTGAGGAGAAGGACTACGAGGAGATGGGAGGCAACTACTTCGACGAGTGGGATCGGCAAGCCGTCCAGAAGCGGCTGATGCGGCGCTTAGAGAAGCTGGGCTATGAAGTCACGCTTACTCCTACCGGCCCTGCTGCCTGAGTACGTACTTGCCGTCGATAGATCTAATGACTTTACTGATCCCAGACTCTGTGGGATCGGTCAGGGACTTTTTAGCTCCAATTGGCTTCCCATGATTCCCTTTTTCATGGGAGTATCAAGCCTGGACAAGAGCCATAACCTGTCGCATTAGGATCTCAATGTCGTGTGAAGGTGCATCCCTTCATGAACAGTAGCGCTTTTTCATCATGACGAAGATACAACGTAAATCAGAAGATTCAAGGCAAGTCCGCGCCTAGAGAACCGGTCGAGTATTCAGGCTGGTCCCATCACGTACTGACCAACACTCTCCTACTTCAGCAGATATGGCCGATCCCAACCTCCATCGACAGGAAGCTTAACGAGCGCTTGCAAGCAGTGAAGCCTGCTCTCCTCTTGACAGAATTTTTCTTTTTAATTAGAATGATCTGTATTAGGAGGATTTGAGCAATGGAAATCGATCACCAGGAGGAGGAAAGCCGCGAGGAGCCGCTGGGCTTTGCGCTGGGAGCGGCGGCACGCAAATTAGCGAAATTTTACACCCGGGCGTTGGTAGGTCGTTCCCTGACGCCTTCGCAACTTTTTCTCCTGCGCCAACTTTGGCTAGAGGATGGCTTACCATTGCGTGATCTTGCGTTGCGTGCCCAGCTTGACGCTACCTCGACTACCTGGCTTGTTGATCAACTGGAGCAAGCCGGCCTGGTTACACGCAAGCGCAACGACACCGACCGGCGCATCGTGCGTGTCTGGTTGACTGAGGCAGGGTGGCAGTCTCAGGCCGAACTGACCCCGGCCCTGGCGCGCTGGGAAGACGCTCTGAATCAGGGGCTGCTGTCCCATCACACCGCTGAGGAAATTGCGGCCTTTCACCACGTGCTTGTCACCCTAATCAAGACGCTCCCAGAGGGGGACGATCTGTGGAAGCAGCTCTCAACCTCCTGGGATACCCGGCTGAACCTGCTTCGTTCTTTGAACGAAACAACTGAAGAGAAAGGATAACGACTTGAGCATGGAAAAAACACCCCTGATGGGACGTACACTTGAGAAAGAACTCTTCATCAAAGCCACCCCTGAGCGCGTCTTCCGGGCGCTGACTGAGAAAGAAGATCTGGAGCGCTGGTTTCTTGTGAAGGCCGAGGTCGATCTGCGCCCCGGTGGCGCGATCAGGTTCGAATGGGCGCCGGATGTGTTTGAAGTAGGCAAGATCCTTGTGCTCGAACCGCCCCATCGCCTCAGCTATACCTGGGAAGCACTTTCGCCCAGTCCTACCACGACCACCTTTGAATTGACCGCGGAAAACGATGGTACACGCCTCCGCCTCGTCCACTCTGGCATTGGCGAAGGAGGGGATTGGGATACCTACTACACTTCCGTCAATGGCGGTTGGAGCCTTCACCTCAACAATCTGACTTCCTGGCTCGAAACCGGCACCTGCCCGCCTCCTGGTCCCAGAAAGGAGGCGCAAGATCGAGAAGAGCGATCATGAGAAACACGCGAAGCCGCATGAAGAAGCACTCCGTCATGTACACACAATGAATGACTTTCCGCTACGCCCAGCCTTTCTTGCAAAGGAAAAAGCAAGCATCTCAAAAGAAAGAGGTTGCCAGGAATGAACACTCAGGATTATCACAAAAGCATCACTACCACTGTTTCGGCAGAAGAGGCATTTCAAAAAATTAGTAGTCCGAGCATCTGGTGGACTGCCAATATCAAAGGCAGTGCAAAAAATCTCAACGATGTTTTCACCATGTTCACTGAAAGGGACACAGTTACTCTTCAAGTGGTGGAAGTTGTTCCGAACAAAAAATTGGTGTGGCTGGTGACCGATTGTCAGATGCTCTGGCTCAAAGACCCAACCGAATGGAAAAATACGCAAATGGTGTTTGAAATTTCAGAAGGAAGCCAGCAAACCAGCATTGACATGACCCATGTTGGTTTAGTCCCTGAAGTTGAATGTTACCACGTCTGCGAACCTGGCTGGAATGGCCACCTCAACAATCTGGCCGCCTGGCTCGAAACCGGCATCGCTCCCCTGACATAGTGCAGAGCATTGATACTCTCGACAACGCCTAGCCGTCTGTACGAAGCAATTACCACCTGAGCCTCGGCGAGCCTGTGCACACCGGTCGTATTACGACCGGTGTGTTCTGTTTAGTACAACAGCAAGAAGAACAAAGGAGTATTCTATGCGTCCCTTATCCTGGCATCCCCCGGTGGAACCGTCACCTGCTGAGCAAACCATCATCACGCGCGTCAAACGTGCGAAATTGTCTGTCTTTCTCCGTCGTCATCGCCATGAGTTATTTGATGATCCCTTTCAAGAAGAACTGGCAACGCTCTATGCACCGAGCCCCCGTGGACACCCTCCTATTTCGCCAGCACAATTAGCTCTGGCTACTCTTTTGCAAGCGTACACGGGTGTTTCCGATGATGAGGTGATTGAGGCAATGCTGATGGATCGGCGCTGGCAGTTGGTGTTGAACTGTCTGGATACCGATCAGGCGCCAATTAGCAAAGGAACGTTCGTCGCCTTTCGGAAACGACTCATTGAGGCACAGATGGATCGATGGCTCATCGAACGAACAATTGAGATTGCCAGTCAAAGTCAGGCATTTGGGCCGCAAGGCTTACGTGCAGCACTGGACAGCAGCCCCTTGTGGGGAGCAGGTCGAGTCGAAGATACGTACAATCTTTTGGGACATGCGCTCAAAAAGGTGCTGCGCGCGGTAGCTGACCAGCAGGAGCGGGAACTGATCGAGGTAGCCAAAGAGGTCGGAGTTACACTGGTATGTGCGACAAGCTTGAAGGCCGCGCTTGATCAAGATTGGGACCGAGTGACGAGCCGAGAAGAGGCGTTAAAGCTTGTGTTGCACGTCTTACAGGCAGTGGGAACCTGGGTACAAACCCTTCCCCAGGAAGAAGCGCACCTGGCGCAGCCTCCTTTACAGATTGCCCAGCAAGTCAAGGAGCAAGATGTGGAACTGAGTGAGAATGGTAAAGCTCACCTGATCAAAGGCGTCGCCAAAGATCGGCGCATCAGTATCGAGGATGCCGAGATGCGGCATGGGCGCAAGAGCCGAAGTACCCGCGTGGATGGATACAAACGCCATGTGCTCCATGATTTGGATACAAATCTGATCCGTGCAGTGGGCATCACGCCAGCCAATGTCCCGGAAGTGAGCGTCACCAGAGAAATCAGCGTTGACCTGGAGCGGCAACGGGTAATGTTGCAGGAATTGCATATCGACCGAGCCTATTTGAGTAGCTCTCTCGTTCGGGAGCGTAGTGCTGAGTTGAAGATCTATTGCAAAGCCTGGCCTGTGCGCGAGGGGAAGCGTTTCTCCAAGCAGGCATTTACCCTGGACTGGGATCGGCAGATCATTCGCTGCCCGGCAGAACAGGAAACGCCTTTCGTGCCAGGTGGGGTTGTCCACTTCCCTCAAGAAACGTGTGCCCAGTGTCCACTGCAAGCGCAATGCACCACCAGCGCCAAAGGCCGTAGCATCAGCATTCATCCTGATGAAGCCTTGCTCATGGAATTGCGGGAGCGTCAGCAAACGCCGCAAGGACGCGCCCAGATGCGTGAGCGGGTAGCAGTTGAGCATACCCTGGCTCATATGGGCCGATGGCAAGGACGAAGAGCGCGCTACCGTGGTATCCGCAAAAATCTCTTCGACCTGCGCCGTCGTCCACAACTTGCATGTCCTGGCTCGCTCCCCGCTTTTTCAGACTGCTGCCTGAATACTCGACCGGTTCTCTAGCCGAATAATTGTACAGTTTTCGCTCATGGAATCTTAATGATTTACCTCTTATTTAGAAGAGCAAAAATTTTTTCATCGTAGAACTGATTATCCACATACAGACTTTCTCGGAGCAGGCCTTCTTCCTGAAAACCAAGTTTTCTTAACACCTGTGCGGAGGCGTGATTTGGCAGAGCAACGTGAGCCTCAATACGATGCAGTCGGCAGGAATCAAACCCAAACTGAAGAATTGCAGCTAAGGCCTGTGACATGATCCCTTTGTTCCAATAGGGTTTGGCGAGAATATAGCTGAGTTCAGCAGAAAAGTTATCGGCATCCCACGAATATCCACAATTTCCCACAACCTTGTCTTCTCCTTTCAAGGTAATCCCCCAGCGTATTGCTTCTCGGCCAGCAAAACGTTTTTGATGACGTAATATACTCTTTTCTGCTTGTTCAAACTGGGTGAACGGAGGATCATAGAAGCGCATCGTTTCTTCATCGGCTAAAAAAAGAAAGCTATCTTTTGCATCCTCTCGTTCCATTTGCCGTAATACTAACCGTTCTGTTTCTAAAAGAGGAAACGTTTGAAGATGGCTGCTTAAACTCATCATTGCCATGATCTCCTTCTGTATTTTTGATGAACCTGTGTGTAAATTATGTCACGCAGAGAGGCTTATTGTTCCGATACTTCTGGCTTTGCTCTCCAGAAGCACGCACCTATGCTTCACCAAAAGTGAGCCAGATCCACCATGTGAGCAAGTTTGGCCCTCAAATGTGAGCACTTGCCCCCGACCTTGAGCATCGGTAGACGCGTTTCCTGAAAAACCGCTCCCCATCTGGCATACTTTTTCCGAAATGTGTAAATTGCGTGGTTCATCGAGAAGTTGACAAACCCTTGGAATGCGGAAGACAGACGCCCTTGGAAGGCAGGGATGCTCATGGGGTCCCGACATTTTCCCCCAATGAGAGCTTTTCTCATGAGCGTGCGTATAGTAAAGGGGATGCTCTTGCGGGGCAGCGATTAAGTCTATTGGAGGACAAGGCCATGAAGGAATGGGCAGCACGACTCTGGAGTTGGATACGGCATCACCGACTATGGTCTTCAGTCATACTGATCGTGCTGCTTGTCAGCATGGGATACGGGCTGCCGCGGACCGTCAATTTCATCCGATTCGGGCCACCGCCGCCAGCCGGTCAGAACTGCGGCAGTATTATTCACAGCGAGGCACCCCCAGAACAAAACACGCGAGCCGACGCTACTATACAAGTCCTGACGTGTTTCTGGCATGCCTATCAATCCTGCCAACCAGCGACGATGAGCCAGACAGAGGCGGCCACTGATGCCGGGGCCACAGACACTGTAACGATTGAGCAGCGAGATAACCATTGCGCCATCTACGGCCAGGAGGATGCTAGCGCGAATACCGAGACCAGGAACACCACTTTTCTCTGCAACCAACTCAGCAAAAAAGGGGATACACTTCAACTTTCCAGCTGCGATGGTCTTGCTGATTTTGCGCTGTATCCGCGCAATATTACGGGCTTCTTCGGCATGGATCATGAATCCTATCTCTGTGGGATAGTGGGCAGCACCCATCCCAAATGGGAACCCCAGCAGGTGGAGTCGTGTTTCTTTACCGCATATAAACAGTGCCTGAATGATGGAATGGTGTATGATACCCTGGAAAATGGAACTGAAGTGGAGAGGGATTTTATTATTGACGATCACTGCGGCATTGTCTACCTGCCCGGATCGTCTACGGCAACGTGCGCCAGCCTGCAACTGCGCGCCGATGGGCTGCATTTCATGCAGTGCGGCACTGACGGTGATATCTTCGTCCCTAGCTCGTCGCCTGGAAGTCCGACATGATCTCCATCATTGTCGAAATGAGCATCAATTCGCCCCAACTGACCGATTACACATTTCGGAAAAAGTATGCCAGATGGGGAGCGGTTTTTCAGGAAACGCGTCTACCGGTGCTCAAGATTGGGGGTAAGTGCTCACTTTTGATATTTCTCAGAATAAATGGTAATTTTCTCTCTTAAAACTTTTCTCAGCATTGCCGGAAATTGGCTTGTGAGGCTCGCTCAGCCTGTATATCAGATGAGTATTTTTCTCACAAAGCTTTTCCTGAGTGCATTGAAGCTTTTTCGCGGCTTTGTGGCCGTCGTGTGAACGGCCAAACGCACTGGTTTTTCTCGCCTGAAACCTCCCCGGCATAAATGCGCGGGGCTTCCTGTTGCTCACCCACCGTTTCCGATCTCCCCCGAAGGAGAAACCAGCTCTTGGTGGGGATAGGC
>DATAYF010000562.1:0-5533 GCA_036272735.1 Ktedonobacteraceae bacterium | reverse complement strand
CTTGTGCACGAGGGACTACTGTATCGCCAGCATGGCCGGGGCACATTTGTGTGTGAGCCACGTATACAGCAACAACATTCTGTGAGTGAGTTCAGTAGTTTTTCTGATGAATTGCGCCATCGTGGCAAACGACCTGGCAGCATGTTGGTGATGAGTGAACTGGTACGCGGCTCACAACTGGTTCGTGAACAACTTCGCCTGACGGATGAAGAACAGGTTGTCCGTTTGGAACGCGTGCGGACCGCTGACGGGGCCGTGGTCGCCTATGAAATTGACTATTTGCCTCATCCACAGGCCGCCAACGTGTACCAGCGTGCCAAAGAAATCGCTGATGGTTCTCTTTACAGCCTGATGTCTGCTGAAGGTTTGCAGCCATATATTGTCGAGCAAACGTTGAAGGCCGACGTCGCTTCTGAGCGAGAAGCTGGCCTCCTGCATGTCTCACCTCAATCTGCCGGTATTCGCCTGGCTTGTACGACCTTCGACGAGACTGGATCTCCTATTGAGTATACGGAGGCGTTTTATCCGGCGCACGCTCACGAGTTTCACCTGACCTTGCGCGTCGCTCACTAGAAATGCGCTCTCGTGTCTCTATAGGAGATCCGAGGGCGTGTTTTTATGCGTAGCGTCATGGTCATACTAGGAAGAAGAGCGCCTGGCGTGCTATACTACGCAAGGTATTTATCGCATACTACGTATCCGAACCCCTGAGCGCGGAGCGCTAGCCACGCTAGTGGCGTTGGGGTTCGGAAGAAGAACTTACTTTTGAAAAAGTGAAACTTTATCATATACAGGAGATTTGGCTCGTATGGATGAGATGCAAGATGACAAAGATACCAATTCCAGCCAAAACACTTTTCCCGTACAATTTGTGAAGCGTGGTGAAGATCAAGATCAAGCCTGGACTGACCAGGGGAATACTGCGGCCCAGCAGGGCGACTATGAAACAGCAGCCGACGCATTCGCGCGGGCAGTAGACGCTAACCCAAACGATGCCCGTGCTCGCTATAACCTGGCCCTGGCTCAACAATACCTCGGCGATGCAGAAACGGCGGTCGCTGGCTACAGACGAGCCATCGACCTGGACCCACAGTTGATCGACGCGTATGTCAACCTTGGCAATTTGTACGGCGAACTGGGATTGTACGAAGAGTCCCTGGAAACGTTCCAGCAGGCAATGGAATTAGATCCAGAGAATGATGAGCTGTATCTGAACGTTGGTGATTCGTACCGCACACAAAATCTTTACCAGGATGCTGTGCAGGCCTATCGTCAAGCTCTGATGCTCAACCCCGAAAATACGGCGGCGACCGACAATCTGCGCGATGTACGCGAGCGCATGAACGATCAATTGCGGCGTGCCATAGACATGGAGCGCCGCGTTGATGAAAACCCTGCTGACTCATCGCGCTATGCCGAGTTAGCCAGCGTTTATCTAGATATGCGACGCTACGATGACGCGCTCTCCAATGCCAATCAGATGCTGACCCTCGAACCTGATGGTCGCTCAGGCTACGATATGCTGGCGACTGTCTATGAGCAGATGGGGGAGCGCGATCAAGCCGTTGAGACGTATGCACGCCTGGTGGCGATTGATGCCGACGATGCCGATGCCTGGGAGCACCTGGGGACCTGGCGCTCGATCCAGGGGAACACCAATGAGGCCATTGAGGCTTACAATCACGCCATCGCGCTTGAACCCCACCGCTACACTGCTCGTTTTAGTATCGCGGAAAGCTACCTGGAGGCTGAACGCTACGATGAGGCGTTGACCACCTATCAAGGCCTGGTCGATCAAGCACCAACAGGTGATCTCCATGACGATGACCTCGCCGCTGCCTACGCGGGACTGGCAGAGACGTACAATGCGCAAGAGCGCTACGACGATGCCGTCAAAACGGCTCAGTCGATGCTAGAACGCTTTGAGGATGATCCAGAGGCGTACTACCAGCTCGCGACCGCGTATGACGGCCTGAGTCGTTACGATGAGGCAATTGAGAACTATCAAAATGCCATCGATAGTGATCCACTCAATGGCGACTATTACAACGATCTCGCCGACACCCTGCGTGAAGTCAAACGTTACGACGAAGCTTTGGAGATGGCGCAACAAGCTATTGCAATGGACCCCTCTAATGAGCAATTTTTGCGTACATTGCAGGAAGTGCTGGAAGAGTCCAAAGAAGCAAAATCGCAGCCATAATCCAGATATTATTGTAGGACGTAGTGTATGTTTTGTGGGTTGCACCCGCAAAACATACACTACGTCCTACTTTTTTTCTATCTCATCGACGAACGCTTCCAGGGTATCGAGCCGATGCTGAATATGATCATACAACAACGTCGGGTTTAGCGTATCGGGTTCGTGCACGAGTTGGTCACGCAGATCGGTCAGCACCTCCATACGATAGGCGAGTGTGCGCGATATAATCTGTTGCCCGGCCACGATGCTCAATAATTCGTGATACCGTTCGGCACGGCGCAGGCCAAACGTGGCAATCAGGATGCTACATATCTGTAAACATGCTTCGATAGCGAGGTGCAGGTGGCGCTCTGCGAGGCCGTGGACGTGGTAGTCGGTGGTGAACTTTTCCTGCGGCGTTTGGGCCAGTTCGCGCAAGATGTCCAGGGAATTGTGTATCTGCTTGAGCTGGCTCTGTACCAGATCTTTATCGAAAGGCAGCATCTGCCCGTAAAGACGGCGGCCAAGAGCCTGATTTTGCATGTCATCGAATTTCTTGAAATCCAGGTAGTCCATGACCGCTTTGGTTTCAAACGAGATGCGTTGTTTCTCGTCACGGCTGAAGAGGATTTGCCCGTACTTGATGACCTGCAATTTGAGCAGCAACGAGGCCTGATTGAGTATGACCACGTCAATACTATCCGATTCCATGCGCTTGGCGAGTTCGCTGAAAAAGTAAAGCTGGTAGTCTAAAAATTGATCCGATTTGATCTGATCCATCAGGAGGATAGCAACGTCAACATCTGAGAGCTGACCAAACGAGCTACGATTTGATAGGGCACCCGCGAGGTAGGCCGCTTTCACAGGACTTTGTGAGAAGAGTTGATTGAGTCGATTCTGTTTTTCGAATAAGTTCATCAACGACCTCCCAAGTGAACCCTGGATCGATCCCAGGTCGTTGTATATACCAAGATGCTTTACTAGTAACTATACCATATAAATCGGTAGCATGCGGAGTTTCTATTATCCTTCAACCCATGCTTCCCCGCTGGTTGCCACCTCTTTTTTCCAGATCGGGACCGTCGATTTCAGCGTGTCGATAATATAGCGACATGCTTCGAACGCCTCGCCGCGATGGGGCGTCGCCACAGCGATAACGACACTGGCCTCGCCGATGTCCAGCCTGCCAAAGCGGTGTGCCACGGCGACGCGCTCGACGCCCCAGCGCTGTTTTGCGGTGTCGATAATACCGCGAATTTGCTCCCGCGCCATCTCTTCGTACGCCTCGTATTCGAGATACTGTACCTGTTTTCCTCGGGCGTTGTCGCGTACCACTCCCTCGAACACGACGATGCCACCGACGCCAGGATGGCTCAGTGCGGAGACGAGCGCATCGCGATCAAGTGGGTCACGCGTCAATACAATCAGTGGTTCCATGATCGATCCTTCTATTGTGCTCCGCCGCCCATCGGAGGGATGAATACAAGTTCATCGTTGTCCTGTAACTGGGTGTCGATGGGGACGTAGCTACGGTTCACGGCATAAATGCAACGTTCTATCAGCGATTGCAAGCGTGGATACTGCTCGACGAGACGCGTACGCATATCCGCGACGCTGGCTTGATCGGGAACGGTCAGCGTCTCTTCGCTCTGCCCGGTGATTTCTCGTAGTGACGCAAAATAGCGCAATCGTATTTTCATGATAATGAGTATATCACAATTTTATGAAAAGGAAGCATGTATGGCGCGGCTTGGATAGCGTCGGGAGATGTTATAATGCTAAATTCGATGGAACTTTGATCATCAAACAGGTCGCTTATGTAGTACGTAAACGAATTTGGTCTAATGCAACCGACAGGGCATTGGCAGCACGGTCAATTCTGTGATTGTGTAAATTTAGTTTGGTTGATCCATGCTGCCTCTTGATCTACGCGATTCACAGCGTGGGAACTGTTAAGCCGCCATCTACGATAATCGTCTGCCCCGTTACATAGGAGGATGCTTCGGAGCAGAGCCACAGCACTGCCCCTGCAATGTCTTCGCCTGTTCCTAAGCGTTTTTTCAACGGGATCGCATTCTTGATGGGAATCGCGGCATCCGATTCAGGATCAATAGTGCGACGGAACATCTCTGTCACGATGGCACCGGGGTTCACATTGTTGACGCGAATGCCGTGCGGCCCGCCTTCCAATGCAAGGGCTCGTGTCATGGCATCCAGGCCGCCTTTGCTGGCGGAATAGACGCTCGAACCCACCGTTGCCGCATACGAGAGAAAGGACGACGTATTCACGATCACTCCGCCCCCGCCTTGCTTCTGAAACTGTAAAAACTCGTGCTTGCAAGCGAGCCAGGTGCTTTTCAGGTTGAGGTTGAGGACGGCATCCCATTCGCTTTCGGTTGCCTCTGTGATTGGCTTAGACGCGCCCTGAGTCCCGGCATTGTTAAACGCCACATCCAGGTGCCCGTAGGCAGCAACCGTACGGGCGATCACATCGGCAATCACCTTTTCACCGGCGGCAAGATCGGCTTGTAAAAAAGTGGCTTTGCCGCCTGTATTCTGAATGGTTTCTACCACCGCTATACCTTCGCTTTTCCGCCTTCCAACCAGTGCTACCGATGCCCCCGCTTTTGCAAAAGCTAGCGCGGTATCGCGTCCCATACCAGAGGTAGCACCGGTGACCAAAACGACTTTTTTATCAAAGTTGAACATCTTTCTCTCTCCTGTCTTGTTGACGTTGCCTAATTTGCGTTCCATTTTTTGTAGATCTGTCAACGGGCATCTTTCTTCCTTTGCATCCTACAGCCATGAAAGGAGAGAGTCTGCCGTTGTGATAGAATACTGCCATATCTACGATACGAGAACCAGAAGCCAAAATATGCTGGTATAAAAACTGCCAGGATGAGGAAGAACATCCATGAACGAAAAAGAGCGACGGACAGAATTAGCGCAGTTTTTGCGGACGCGCCGAGAGCGCATTTCTCCGGGTCAGGTTGGATTGCCGACGGGAACACGTCGTCGGACACCGGGACTGCGCCGAGAAGAGTTGGCATTGGTCGCTGGGGTGGGGACGACCTGGTATACCTGGCTTGAACAGGGACGAGCTATTGGCGTCAGTGCACAGGTGCTGGAAAGCTTGGCTCATGCCTTACAATAAACGGGCAAGAAAGCCCCGAGCATTCATGCCGGGGATGCATTGCCGTTCCTTATGGAGGAGGGGAGGAGGCGATGGTGTGCTTGAGGAAGTGCGAAAAGCTTGACAGGAATCTTTGTCCCTGTTAAAATTAGAACGAACATTCTATGTGCGGAAAGGCAGATGCATGGCATCCACGCGAACCAGGAAGCAACGGGCCA
>DATAYF010000561.1:0-24464 GCA_036272735.1 Ktedonobacteraceae bacterium | reverse complement strand
CATTTCATTTCACTGGTTTCCGCATTGTCGAGCATTTCCAGGAGCGCCTAGACCCTCTAGACCCTCTAGACCATCTAGACCCTCTAGACCCTCTAGACCCTCTAGACCCTCTAGACCCTCTAGACCCTCCTGGAAATCAGTTGCTATTGGCCAGGGATGCCACTAGCACCAGGGATGCCACTAGCACCAGGGACGCCACTAGCACCAGGGACACCACCCGCACCGGGAACACTCGTTGGTGAAGCAGCCGGGGCTGCAGCCGGTAAGTTCGGTGGCATGTTGTTGCTATCGTTGAGTTTATTTTGATCGACACTGGCGACATTGGTGCCGGGTAGAGCACGCTGCGAGAAGAGCCAGCCCTGTAGGGCATTATTGCGCAAAGCGGTCATAGTGCCCTGGTCCAACGGACGTGATGGATCAATGGCTGTGATCTGCACGACGTGATAGGTACCGTTTTCCTTCAACACCGGGCTGATCTCATTGGCTTTGCGGGCTGGATCAAAGAGCCAGTTATCGACAATACCGCTGACATTTTGCGCGTCGTTCAAGGTGTACTCGCCACGAGCTAACCAGCCAAGGTCGCCGCCCTTACTATTGGTATGCGTATCGACCGATTTTTTCTTGGCAAGTGCACTGAAGTCAGCGCCATGTCGCAATTGGGTGAGAATTGCGTTAGCGTCTGGTTGCGTTGCCAGCGTCATTGCACGCGCCTCAACCTGATAGGTCGGTGAATTGATCTGTGATGCCAGGTAGTTCTGCATGTTGGTACGACGCTGGATAATCGTCATCATCGCGTGAACATCGGCGTCGTTCATGCGTGCAGCGCTCAAAAACGCATTGTAGTTCTTACTGGTGGGCAGACTGTTGATCATATCTCTGACGGCGGCATTCACGCTACCGGCCGAAGGCTGTACTTTCGCCTGTACCGCACTACTCTGCTTCGCGAGCCAGTCCTGAATTAAGAGATTATCCTGGAGCCAGGTGGCGCTTTCGCTACCGACCTGCGATTGTGTGAATAGCTGCTGTTCGTTTGGAATGGTCGTCTGTGTCAGGGTTTGATATTGCGTTTGCAGCGTAACAAAATTGCTCTGTGCCTGGCTGAGCTGCGTTTTGATGGAGTTGAGCTGAGATTGTAGGCCAGCTTTTTGATTGGCAGGAGCTGATTTTAGCTGCTTTGTAAGCGTATTGGCCTTTGTCGTAAGGCTGTTGCCCGTTGTTTGCACGGCAGTCACTTGATTTCTCAGGTTATCGCTCTGGGCAGTAAGGCCCTTTGGGCCTTTGATTTTGTTCTCTTCAAGCTGAGCCTTGACCGCGACAAGCTGGCGAAACTCGTTTTGGCTGATATTTTGACCATTCACGGCAGTGATTGGTAAATTGGGGATGACGATGTTGAGATTGACCCAGAAACCGACGAGCACCAGTACAATAATCAGGAAGAAGATGACGCCGCTCGTCCAGACTGCGCGGCGTTTAATTTTATTCTTCTCGTTATGTGAGAGATGTCCCCCCCAACCAAAAATAAGAGGTTTGCCATCACGGCGAGCCTCGACATGCGCCGTCTGTTTTGTATATTTTTTAGCTTTGGTTGCACGCGCTGATCTCTGCCGGTTGTCGGGCCGACGCGCCGTCTGACTACTCATTGAGACCTCCGATATGGGTACTCACTGCTGATCTGCTAATCTACTGATGGGGGAAAGGGGACGATATCCCCAGAGCCAGGCAAGCAAGGCATGTTTGCCTGGCTTGCCCTTTGCTTGGGCGCTGTAACGTTGTCGTACCACATCCCGCGCATATGCTCTGCTGTGTAGGGGAGTAGCGCCATATAGCGGGCCTGCTTAATAGCTGTGCTGAGGCCGCGCTGATGCCTGGCGCACGTGCCTGTCTTACGACGAGGCTCGATCTTCCCTCGGTCTGAAATGTAGCGTTTCGTGTAACGACCGGCATCTTTATAATCAATTTCACGCACACGGTCGTGGCAAAACTGGCAAATCTTGCGGCGCGACGAGCGCTCCCCACGACCGCCTTCGCGCCTTGGACGTGGTCCTGACGAAGTAGCGGTAGATGTAGTGCTTTTCTGCACGGATTTTCTCCTTCAACCTTTAGAAGGGGTGTTCGTCTAAATCTCCAAGTGAGTCATCCAGGAAATTCTCATCGCTACGAGGCGCTGAATCTTGCTGTCCTTTCGGTGTGAGCATTTCCATATCGTTGGCAATAACCTCAACCGCAGTGCGTTGCGTACCATCTTGCGCTTGATACTTACGCTGCTGGAGGCGTCCTTCGATATACACCTTCATACCTTTGTGTAGATAATTGTTACACGTTTCCGCAAGCTGTTGCCAGGCGACAATGTTAAACCATTCGGTTTCTTCTTGTCGCTCGCCTGTTGGAGATTTCTTACGGCGATTGACGGCCAGAGTAAATTTTGTGACCGCCGTCCCGCTATTGGTGTAACTCATATCGGGGTCTTTCCCTAAATTTCCAATCAACATGATTTTATTCATTGCGCGACATCCTTTCGTATGATGTGATGTTGCCCCGACTCTATTTATCTTGGAGATAAGACGAATGTCCCCTAATGTTAAACAACTATGCTTCGACAGATTCGGACGACTCTGGAGCCTTGTTTGCCTCGCCCTCGCTGGTAGCGGGAGCCTCTTGTGGCTCGGCCTCACTCTCGGTAGTAGCCGGAGTAGCTGGGATTTCTGCTGGCTGCTCCGTCTGGGCGGGTACCTCTGTGCTCTCAGGTGTAACCTGTGCCTCTGCGCCTTCGACGGGCACGGCCTGTGCTTCGGCTTCAGCATTCGCCGTAGCCTCAGCGGCAGCCTGCGCCTCTGCATTTGCAGCGGCTTCAGCAGCAGCAATAGCAGCACGTTCCTCGCGTGCGGCACGCTCTTCGCGCTCTTTCTGCACAGCCTTTGGATCGCGGCGCTTGGTCATGTAGCGCAGCACTATTTCCGAAACCTGAAGCGTCCGCTCAACTTCGGCAACCGTCTCTGGCGTCAGAATCATGTCGATAAAAATGTAAAATCCGTCGCGGTGACGCTCAATGGGATATGCCAGGCGACGACGCCCCCATTGGTTTACCTTTACCGTTTGACCGTCATGATTGGCGACGATCTGTTGGATACGCTCTACAGTCGTGCGTATCTGCTCTTCGCTGACTTCGGGGTTGAGAATGAACCCAAGTTCGTAATCTCTCGTCACGAAGCCACCTCCTTCCTGTGGGTATGCATCTGGTCAGTGGGCCTCTATCTACCGAAGCCTTGAACTGCCAGAGTAGTGGAACACCAATGCAAGATTGATGCTGTTTAACAGACGCCGCTTTTGTGTATGCGGCCTGATTACAAATTGTCCCACGCTAAACGTGGGCGCTTACATCTTCCTCTGCTATGCCTTCTCTTGACTTGAAGAGCATGCACCAAGGAAGCTCACAAGACCACGCTATTATAGCATCATTCGCTATGCCTGACAATAGAGTTGGGATGGACTATGTTTCGTATCTCTATTCTTTTTATACCATGAGAAAGCGGAAAAGCGGAAACCTTGAGCCATCATTGAAGAGTTTTCAAGTTGTTAAGAAGGCCCTTCAGCTTTCGGTGATTTCTCGGTAGACCCAGGAGCCTTCTAACAGGTCGTACATCTGATCGAACCTCTCTCTGAGCCATGCTGCTCAGCCTCTCCCTCAAAAACCAGCGATGCAAACGTATATCCTAATAGTAACAGATCTCGCTTGCCCGTTGCTACCAGCAGCGTGACCATATCTTCAATCGCTTCATGCCTCGTGCCATCATGGGTTAAAGGCAAAACCAGTACTTCCTTTAGTCTGGACAAGAATAAGTCAGTGACCCCATCGCTGAAGTGAGGGGCTTGCGCCTGGGCTCCACCGCAACTCGGCATACCTCGAGAGGCGTGCCGCTTTGGCTTCGTTGTCCGACGTATCGGGGGCTACCGACAACAGCCCCGTTCTGGCCCGGTCTTGCCGAACCAGAAGCGTTCGCAGCACCAGATTCCTCGCCCCCACCAGATCCGCATGGAGCGTGTAGTGGCAGTGCTGACAGACAAACACAAGGCCCTTCCCTGGCCGATTGGCCCGCGCGGTGTGCCCGCACCTGGGGCAGGCCTGGCTGCTGTAGTCGGCATCGACTTTGATGGCCATCGAGCCTGAGAGCACCGCTTTATAGGCAAGCATGGCTTGCAGCTCGGCAAAGGACCATTGGGAGCGCCGCTGGTTTTCCCTGCGCTGTTTGGCAGAGACCGGCTCGCTGCCTTTGCCTGGCTTTTTGCGCCGGTGCTTCTTCGGCCTGGTGCGCTCTCGAATGTCTGTTAGCTCTTCCAGCCCGATGAGGGACGCCGGGTGCCTGTGGATGATGCACGTGGAAATGGTATGGTTGGTTGCAGCTTTCAACCGTCTCTCTCGCTGCTCGATCTGGCGCAGTTTGCGCCTGGAACAGCTCAGTGCCTTTCTGCTGCAGTCGTTTTCTCAGACGGGCATAGTGATCGGCTCGGGCGACCGCCTGTTTGCCCGAAAAGAAGAGGGGATCGCCCGAGGCAGAATGAGTCGAGGTTACCGGAAGGCTAGCGTCGCCCGACATCCACCCCGACCACCTGGGGGAGGTCCCCTGGCTCGGGATCGGGGAGGTCCAGGGAGAGCGCCACCAGCAGAGAGAAGCGTTTCTTGCGCTGATCATACCACAGTTGTGCCGCGCCGCTGGTGGCTCCCTTCCCGATGAGGGCCATGTGGCACGCGTAGCCGCTGTAGGAGAGGATCAGCCGACCGGAGAGGGTCAGGACCGAGACGCGCTGCTCGCTTTTGAAGCCGTAGTCCCGGCCTTGCTGATAGGTCACGGTCGGAGAGAGGTAGCGCGGCGGCTGATCGAGTCCTTTGTACCGTTTCCTGGTCCTCCGAGCCTTGCGGCGAGCGGCATGCTTTTTGTATTTGGTCCACAGACCTTTGTAGGTTGCCCCCAGCCTTTCGAGGAACAGAGCAGGCCATCTGCGCTGGCAGAGCGTAGAACACTCGGATGGCTTCATAGGTGCCCTCCTGCAAACGCCTTTTGCTGCTCATTTTGCCGTGCGCGAAGGCGTAGCGGCTGACGTAGTTCAGCGCGTCGCGATAGGCTAGCTGCAGGCGGCGAAGCTGGGCGAACTGCTCGGCAGTGGTGTGCAACTTGAGTTTGGCGATGATGGTCTGTTTCATACGTTGGTATTCTTTGGGCAGAGCAGCAAACCGGAAACGTTCGCCCCCCTCTGCCCCACGCCCACAAGGAACGCCTGCTTCCTCCCCACGTTTGAAAGTGGGGGCATCCGCAGGCGGAGTCTGGTGAGAGGGAAGAAAGAAATGTGTGCTCATCAGGTTAATTAAATGTGGTTTTTCCCTGTTGGTCTGGTTTTATTGACAGGTATAAATATATGACTCATACTAAGAGGTATACCGTGATGCTCGTAGCATGGTGATGGCCTGGCTATCGCTGCTAGCTTTCAAGAGGTAATGCATGCTAGGACGCATCCCAACTTCTGCTTGATGGAGCACCTATGCCACAAAACTCTCAAGGGTTGCCTGCCGATATCATACGTAACCGGCGAACGACGGCCGCGCTAGTTCCTGCTGCGGCGCGGCATCAAACCTCTACTTTAGCATCCTCGCCCGCTCAGCGTCGTGCTGGTGATGGCCGGGGGAGTCTGCTTCTGCTCTGCATTTTGGGTCTATTGTTTGAAGGGATACTACTATTGGCCCTCCCTTTTTTACCAGGGTTGAAAGTGGCGAATGATCCTTTACAGCAGGCGTTGCCAGGTCTTTTTCCCTGGTTGTCCCTTTTCGACTGGACGACGTATGTTCCCCAGGGACTGCATTGGCTCTCTTCTGTCCCCTGGTTTGATCCGACCCATCCTGGATTGGGTAATCCAGACCTCCAGTTGTTCCTATTAGGTATAGCTTTTCTGGTGTATTTGCTGGCTGCCTGGGTTGGTGGTCGGGTGGCGCGTGTACACCCTTCACGCGTAGTTACTAGCCTGCTTTTCGTGCTCATCCTTTTCTTTGCGCTTCTGTTCGGGGTCACGTTGGCCTGCATTCCTGTGCATTTCAGCGCGTTATCTCAAGATATGTTGGCGTATGGCTTGTATGGCCGTATGGTTGTACTGTACCATGTGAATCCCTACGTTGTGTTGCCCCAGCAATTTGGACATGATATGCTGCACCAGGTGGCGACTGGCGCGCCGGTTCCTCCCGGCACTGCTCTGTATGGGCCGGTCTGGCTTGATCTGAGCTTGTTGGTGGCATTATTCGCGCACGATAGCATCGCTAATCTGCTACTGGGTTTCCGTGGGCTTGGCCTGATCGTTCACCTCATCAACACGCTTTTAATCTGGTACATTCTGGCGCGAATAAAGCCTGAGCGCCGCATCTCAGGCACACTACTCTACGCCTGGAACCCGGTGGTGCTGCTGTTGAGCGTTTTTGTGATGCATCAGGAAGTACTGGTTATCCTCCTCTTACTTTTGGCGGCGGTGTTCTTCTTGCATAATGCCTCGTTGATGGCCTGGGTATTTGGCATACTGGCGGTGCTGGTCAATCCATTCTGTCTTGTTGTGTTGCCGCTCTTTTTGTTTTTGTGTATCAGACAGTCACGCATGATGCGCCTTGCCAGGTTAATTCCCTGGTGGTTGGTTTTCTGGTTGGTGACGATTTTGATGGTGACTTTGGCGTATGTTCCCTACTGGCAAGGTATGGGGTTGGCAGGTTTACAAGCTAACCTGTTGCATGTGTTCTGGCCGAATACAAATATAAATTCGCTCGATGCCGCTGTCTTAACGCTGCCTGTACGCCTGCCTGCGAACGTCATCTGGCTTTTTCTGCCCCAACATTGGACGTTGGTCGCTCTGGCTCTGGTGGGGATTTTCCTGCTCTTCTCGCTCTGGTTTGCCAATACTATTGGACTTTTTGCCTGGTGTGTGTGCTGGATTTTCCTGCTGCTGGCGATCTTGATGCCAGTTTATTGGCCCTGGTACGTTCTGGTGTCGTTGGCGCTGGCATTGTGTTGCGCACGGGACGGCACGGTAAATCTGACTGTGCTCCTTTCGCTTGGTGCCTTGCTGGGCTATTATTGCTGGTTGCTCCAACCAGTCTGGCCTGGTCAGGCATTGCTGACGGTGGGCCTCCCGCTGGTGGTGTGGGGCTGGGTGTTGTTCTTTACTTCGACGTGGCGGCATACACGTGCGCGCGGGGCTGCCGCTGATAAGCGTAAGCGTGGTGCTGTTGCTGTGTAACTTTTTGCTCCTATGGCTATTGCGCCGGTCCGTATGGTTATGTTATAATCGTGGTCGCACGCGGGGGATGATTCCTGACCATGGCTTCTCTGCGCCTGTGAGGGAACAAGTTCTGGGATTGAGCTGTTTCAATCATTTTTAACCTCGCCAGAAGAAAGAAAGAACAATCATGAAGCAGAAACTAAAAACACACAAAGCGACTGCGAAACGTATCAAAGTCACAGCATCTGGTAGATTCTTGCACCGTAAAATTGCCATTAGCCATCTGCGCCGCAACAAGTCACCCCATGCTGTCCGTTCTGCGGATAAGTTGTACGAACTGTCGGCTGGAGATCGTCGTCGTATAAAGCGTCTCCTGCCATACGCGTTCTAAGTTTGTTCGAAGAAGGGATTGAAGGAAGACTATGCCAAGAGTAAAGCGTGGAGTTCCCGCGCACAAGAAGCATAAAAAGATATTACAGTTTGCGGAAGGCCACCGTGGCACGCGCCGCCGCTTGATCCGACCCGCTCACGAGTCGGTCATGCGCTCGATGTCCTACATGTATCGTGATCGTCGAACCCGTAAGCGCGATATGCGCAGTTTGTGGATTACGCGTATTAATGCGGCTGCTCACATGTATGGTGTATCTTATAGTAAGCTGATGCATGCCATTCACGTGGCGAATATCGAGGTGGATCGCAAGATTCTGGCTGAGATGGCGGTCAACGATGAGGCCGCCTTCGGTGCTCTTGTGAAGACTGCTCTGGAAGCCACCAAAGCATAATACTGCTGTATCGAGAGCACACACAGGGAAAACCAGGGTGGCCGCAAGGTTGCCCTGGTTTTGTTATGTACTGTTTATGTAAATAGCTGAGTGCGTAGCGCCAACGTTCGACGCAAGTATGTATTGAGGGGTGAAATCGATGGTGTTGATTGCCAGTCCAGCTAATCCACGTATTCGTACACTTCAACGCCTCCATTCCACGCGTGGACGCCGCCAAAACGGTCTCTTTCTTATGGAAGGGCTACATTTGCTACAAGTGCTTCTCGATGCGCGATTGTACCCGCGCGAGGTGTATTATGAGCCTGGACTTATGCAGCGTACGGCCGAGGGTGCACAATTGCTTCAGCGCCTTTTGCGTAGCTCATCGTTGCTGCGTAATCGTTTGTTTGAGGTGAGCGAGCGGGTAATGGAGGTGCTGAGTGATGCGCAAAGCTCACAGGGGGTGGTGTGCGTGCTGGCGCATACCGATATTGCAGCGCGAGACATACGTGCCCATCGTGCGCAAGACGTTGCACGTCCTGCGCTGCTTGTGCTGGATGATCTTGCTGACCCTGGTAATATGGGAACGATTTTGCGCACGGCGCTGGCTGCTGATGTCGCAGGTGTGCTATTGACGGGCAATTGTGTGGATTATTTGAGCCCCAAGGTGGTGCGTGCTGCCGCCGGGGCGCATATCGCCTTGCCTGTGGAGGCCGAGCTTCCGTGGTCAACGATTGAGCAGCGTATCAGCGAACACTGTGGTGCTGAACCATGCGTATTGTTGGCTGAAGCGGGAAGTTCGCACCTGTACTATGCACAGGACTTTACGCGTCCGTTTGTGCTGATTATCGGTAACGAGGCGCATGGTCCTTCAGCCGAGGCGCGCTCACTCGCTACGCTCTCCGTGACCATTCCTCTTGCTAACCATGTGGAATCGTTGAATGCTGCGATGGCAAGCGGTATTATCCTCTACGAAGCCATGCGCCAGAGGCGCTCACAGGGTTAATGTGATGGTGCGTTAGCAAACCACATTAACCCTGGTGATTACCTCTATCTGTTTCAACTTGCTGATTGTATGGTTTCCAGATATCCTCTTGCGGGGTGGGATTATTGGTGAGGCGAGGAGTGCTATTATCGGCGCGGAAGAAGCTGCGTTCCCATGCTCCACCGTTGTTATTCCCATTGGGGCTGGTAGAGGGTGAATATGGGTAGGGGGCGTCGGTATGGATGGGCCAGCCGGTGTTGTGAATGCCAGGCAAGGGGGTACGAAGCGCTTGCGCACTTGCAGTCACTGTGCGCATCATACTAGAGATTGTTTGTGGAGCATTTTCGTTGTTGCCGCTAGGAAGGTGATTTGCCGTACTGTTGAATGATTCGACGTTTTCACGCAGTTTGAAGGCTTCTACCGACGCGCGTAGTTGTTCGACAAGGCGAGCGAGGCGCTCCATATTCTGTGAGGCGTCACGTGTGTTCAAGCTGCTGTGCTGGGTGGATTCGGAGACCGCATGCATAATCTGCGCGACGGCGCTTGAGGAATGAAGTTGCTGCATTCCCATCTGGTTGATACTTTCGATTTCGCGTGCCTGGTGTTCGACTGCGGCAAAGATTGATTCTAAGGCGACTCCTGCTTCTTGTGTGAGATTTGCGCCGATGCCAGTTTCACGCTGTGTATCCAGCATTGAAATGGCGGCCGAACCAATCTCTTCACGCACACTACGCACAATCTGAGCGATCAGGCCTGCTTGATCTCTTGAACGTTCGGCCAAACGACGAATATCGGCGGCAACGGCTCCGAAACCTTTGCCGTCCTCACCAGCCATCGCAGCTTGAATAGCGGCGTCCAGAGCCAGACGGTTGGTCTGATGGGCGATACTTTGGATGGCTTCAACCACATCATTGATCTGGCGCGAACGTTCGCCCAGCACCTGGACTTTCCCGGCCGTCATCTGCACATTGTCGTTGATGCGTCCTATGCCTTCGACGGCCTGTGCGAGCGATGCCCGGCCGACCTGCGCGTCCTGGCGAGCGATGTGCGCAACCTCGTAGAGCACCTGGGAGCGTTCCGCGACCTTGCGGCTTGCCGACGCCATGCGCTCGACCTCGATCACTGCTTCACCAATCTGGTTGATCTGCTTATCGCCGGTCTCCACGAGTTGCGTCATGCGATCAAGAATGGTGATGGTTGAGTGACCTACTTCGCCCGCCACCATTTTCACACGTACGACCAGGCTACCTAGCTCTTCTACCATATAGTTAAATGAGTCTGCCAGCACGCCCAGGGCATCCGCTGTGACCTGCGCCTGTACGCGCAAATCGCCTTCGCCGACGCCGCTTACCTCGCTGACCAGCTTTTCCACCTGGGTTTGCAGGGCATCACGCTGAGATTGCGTCTCTTGAATAAGATGAACAATGTTGTCGAGCATATTGTTCATTGAGTTGGCAACGACGTAAATTTCGTCGTGCCCAACTAGATTGACGCGTGCCCCCGTATCGCCATTGGCAATGCGCCGGGTCAGTGTTGAGAGTTCATCAAGTGGTTGCGTGATTGATTTGGTGGTGAAGTAACCAATGATCGCAGTGATGGCGATGGCGCAAATCAGGGCAACGCCTGTTTCTAACACAAAGATGCCTGACGAGACGGGCATGGCCTGGCTATGCGCATGCAAAGTAGTAATGAATGAGACTCCGAGAAAGACGATGATCAGGCCGGGGACGACCGCTGCTAGTAAAAACGCAAATAAGAGACGACGAGCGATGGGCAAATTGGAAATGGATGTGAGCATGAGCCTTGAGTCCTCTCTGAGATGGCCTGGGATATCGCTCAATATAGAATAAAGCCGAAATTTGTACGCCCTACATGTTTTTAAGCTAGTTGGTCTCTCTAAGAGTCTACTCCACTTTTTTGTAAATTGGAATAGACCCTTCAGGAAGTAACCTAAATATCCTATGGTATACTGTTTGCCTTGTTCCTGTTTTCATGCACAAATGCCAGGGTTTGTTCCTCGGCTTGAAGATGATATAATCTCATGGTGGAGGAGTTATCAACGATGAACTCATTTTCTGTAGAGAAGTGGCCTTTTCGCAAGGTGCTGATTGCCAATCGAGGCGAGATTGCGTTACGGGTGATAAGGGCTTGCCGCGACCTGGGCTTGCAATGCGTCGCGGTCTATAGTGACGCTGATCGCGACGCACTGCACGTACGTATGGCCGATGAAGCCTATCACATTGGACCAGCGCAGGCCGCCCAAAGCTATTTACATATTCCGGCCTTGCTAGAGGCTGCGAAACGCTCAGGCGCGCAGGCTGTCCATCCCGGCTATGGTTTCCTATCCGAGAATGCCGATTTTGTGGATGCCTGCCATAAGGCCGGGCTTATTTTTGTTGGCCCGCCTGCCGAGGCGCAACGGGCAATGGGCGAGAAAACCGCCGCACGGCGCACGGCACAGGCTGCTGGCGTTCCGATTGTGCCAGGGGCGATGTCCGATGTGGAGGACGATCAGGAGGCATTCGAGATTGCCGAAAGTCTAGGCTATCCGATCCTGTTGAAGGCCGCCGCCGGTGGCGGGGGAAAAGGGATACGCTTTGTGCGCGATTCCAAAGACTTGCTGTCCTCGTTGCGTACCGCGCGCAGTGAGGCACGTAGCGCCTTTGGCGATGGCCGCGTATACCTGGAAAAAGCTATTACGCCAGCACGCCACGTCGAGGTGCAGTTTATTGCTGACACGCAGGGTCACGTGGTACATCTTGGCGAGCGTGAATGTAGCATTCAGCGGCGACACCAGAAGCTGGTCGAAGAGTCACCCTCGCCGGTAGTAGACGCTGTATTGCGTGAGCGCATGACCTCCGCAGCGATCAACCTGGTACGTTCCATTCACTATGTAAACGCGGGTACGGCCGAATTCTTACTTGGCCCTGAGTACAATTTTTATTTCCTCGAAGTTAATGCCCGTGTTCAGGTGGAGCATCCCGTTACTGAATGGTGTACCGGCATTGATCTCGTGCAGGAACAGTTTCGCGTGGCCGCCGGTTTGCCGCTCTCCTTCACGCAAGACGAGATTGAACTGCGTGGCTCGGCGATTGAGTGCCGCATCTCGGCCGAAGATCCAGAGAACCACTTTTTACCGGCAACCGGCACCGTGCAGGCATTGTCCGAGCCGACCGGTCCGGGCGTACGCGTTGATAGTGGTCTGTATGCTGGTTTGCAGGTGCCGCTCTTTTATGATCCCTTGCTTGCTAAACTGATCGTGTGGGGACATGATCGTGAGCAAGCAATTTCGCGCATGCGTCGCGCCCTGGACGAATACCAGATCGTTGGCGTGCGCACAACGCTGCCGTTCTCGCGCTGGTTAATGGAACATCCGCGCTTCATTGCCGCCGATATGTCCACCGACTTTATCGCCGAAGAATGGGAGGCGCGCGTGCAAGAGCCTGCTGCCGTTGTGGCTACTGATAAGGCTAATGGTCAAAGTGCCGACGCGTTGAGTGATGACCAGGTGGCGGCTATTGTGGGTTCGTTGTTGTTACAAAAACAGGTGGAGGAAGAACGTCTGCGTCGTCAAGCGACCACCAGCGACGAGACAGGGACCAGCCGTTGGCGCGAGGCCGCCAGGCGTGATGCGCTACGCCGCTTCTAAGCCTTTTCAGAACGCGCCCACAAAAGCATGAGGAGATGCATGCAAAACCTGTGGGGAGCGATTTATCGTGTCCGGCGTGCGCTATTGGCCAACCACCCCAACGCTTGCAACCGTGCGGCTGTGATGGTGATTGGTCGGCAGGGTTTGCTGGACACGATAAATCGGCCTCTACAGCACATACCGTTTTTGCTTTATTGGTGTAACTTTGCGAAGACTGAACTGACGTTTGGCAGCACGCCGAAGTTATCCACGCCCACCGGCCAGTAGACGAATGCGACGCGACCAATAATATCCTGTCGCGGTACAAATCCCCATTGACGCGAATCCGAGCTGTCGCCGCGATTATCCCCCATCACAAAATAGTCGTCCGGTCCGACGATACGGTTGGTGAACGAGGGGAAAGGATTGTAGGGGTCGTTTTTATTGACGTAGTTTTCATGCAGGGTGACGCCGTTGACGGTCACTTTCTGGTTGACAACGCTTATAATATCGCCTGGCACGGCGACGATGCGTTTCACGTAGTTCTGGCGCGTATCGAGCGGGTATTCGAAGACGATGATATCGCCGCGTGTTGGTGCACTCAAGAGGTAGGATGCTTTATCGACGATGATAAATTCCTGGTCGTGCAGCGTTGGCTCCATGCTTGGTCCCTGGATATGAAAATTTTGTACGGCGATACGTACGACCAGGATCATCAGGAGGGTAAGCGTGATCGTCTCGATGATCTGTCGCAGCATGAAGCGACGCGCGGGTGCTTTTGGTGGCTGCACGACTGCTTACCCCTCCTCAAGCTTCCCGCGTGGGAGATGGCAACTCGAAGGGAGGTGGTGTGAGACCTTGCCGTTGCGCTTTCGCCGCCTTCAAACGCTCAACCGCCTCGTAGGGCACGTAGCGCCCACCGAGTGGCGTGGGGTGGATGCCCGGCCCATGATAATCGCTTCCACCGGTGGCGATAAGGTCGTGCTCATCCGCGAACGTCTTAATGGTTTGTACTTGCTCCGGCGTGTATGGTCCGTAATACGTCTCCAACCCCACAAGGCCTGCCTCGTGCATCTGTGGGAAGCGTTGCTGGATGGTCGCGAGCCCTGGATGCGCGAGCGGGTGGGCTAGCACGGGCAGGCCACCGGCACTGACGATCAGGCGAATAGCATGCTCGGGTTCGAGCTTGTAGCGTGCTACATAGGCCGGTGAGTTTGAGCTGATGTATTTGTCGAAGGCTTCGGGTATTGATTTCACATAGCCTTGCTCCAGCAGCGCTTTGGCGATATGGGGCCGCCCAACCGATCCCTGCGCGATTTCGCGGACGCGTTCCCACCGGATCGCAATGCCCATTTTATTGAGATTTTCCACCATGCGCTCTCCACGTCGCAGGCGACTATCGCGCAACACCTGGAGTTTCTGCTGGAGCGCCGTTTGTTGGTAGTCAATAAAGTAACCCAGGACATGCACTTCATTCCCGTCGATATCGGTATTGATCTCGATGCCTGGGATCAACTCGATGCCAAGCTGTCGGGCGGCTGTGAGCGCCTCTGGTATACCATTTGTGGTGTCGTGATCGGTGAGTGCTTGCACTTCCAGCCCGGCCGCTTTGGCCTGCTGAAGTAGCTCGGATGGCGCGAAGAGGCCATCCGAGGCAGTCGAATGTGTATGGAGATCAACTCTATTGGTCATCAAAACAGACTTTCTATCATGATGTGCGGTTAGCGTGCATAGTCTACCGAACGCGTCTCGCGTACGACGCAGACCTTGATTTGTCCGGGATAATCCATGCTTTCTTCGATTTTGTGCGCAATATCGCTGGCGAGCAAGTTGGCGGCGTATTCATCGACCTCTTCGGGTTTCACGATAATGCGTACTTCACGTCCCGCCTGGATCGCGAATGATTTTTCGACGCCTGTGAAGGAATTGGCGATGTACTCAAGTGATTCCAGGCGTTTGATGTACAGATCAATCGTCTCACGACGTGCGCCTGGCCGCGCCGCCGAAATGGCGTCTGCGGCCTGTACGATAGCGGCCTCCAACGTTTGTGGCTCGGTTTCCGAGGCGTGGTGGGCGACTATCGCGTGCACGACCTTTGGTGATTTACCGAAGCGGCGCGCGACCTCGCCACCAATGATGGCGTGGGGTCCCTCGACCTCCTGGTCGATAGCTTTGCCCATATCGTGCAGCAGCGCGGCCGTGCGACAAACGTTGACATCAGCACCGAGTTCGTGGGCCATGGTCGCTGCTAGAATCGAAACCTCAACCGAGTGTGCCAGCACATTTTGACCATAGCTCGTGCGAAAATGCAGGCGTCCCAGGATTTTGAGCAGCTCAGGTTGCAGACCATGCACGTTGGCTTCTAGTGCGGCACTCTCGCCAGCTTCGCGCACAACGATATCGACCTCTTGGCGTGCTTTCGCTACGACATCCTCGATACGTGCCGGGTGGATACGTCCATCGATAATCAGCCGCGTGAGGGCGATGCGTGCCACCTCGCGGCGTACCGGATCAAAACCAGAGAGAATCACCGCTTCCGGTGTGTCATCGATGATCAGGTCTATGCCGGTGGCGGCTTCCAGCGCTCGGATATTGCGTCCCTCTCGCCCGATGATGCGTCCCTTCATCTCGTCGTTGGGCAGTGGCACCACCGAGACGACCGCCTCTGCAACCTGATCCGAGGCGCAACGTTGGATCGCCAGGGTGATGATCTCGCGCGCCCGTGTGTCGGCCTCCTCTCTGGCCTGTTCTTCTATGGTCCGTATGCGCTGTGTAGCCTCCATACGTACCCGCTCCTCGATATATGCTAACAACAATTCTTTGGCTTGCTCTTCAGTGAGTTGAGCAATGCGCTCTAGTTCGTGTAGCCGCTCACTTTTGAGGTTTTCAGCCTCTTCGCGCGTTTGTTCGGCCACGTGTTCCCTGGCGGCTGCTTTCTGCTCACGTTGCTCAAGCGCATCGATTTTGCGCTCAAGGTTCTCTTCCTTGGTCTGTAAGCGGCGTTCTTGCCTCTGTAATTCAGTACGTCTCTCAGCGTTTTCTCGTTCTATTGCATCGTGAATACGTGCGGTTTCATCGCGTGCATCACGCAACGCCTCGTGTTGTTGTGCCTGAACTTCCAGAAGACGACGCTCGCTTGCCTCTTTTTCGATACGTAGCCGTTCCTCAAATCTTGCCTGGTGACGTGCTTTGCCGAGATAATAACCGATGATTAAGGATACGGCACCGATGAGGAACGCAATAATAACGAGGGCTACGACGATAAATGCTGACACGTCGGCCTTACCTCCAATATTCCAGCGAGCGGACGGACCTTAGTAATAGTTCGTAGTGGCTCGTAGTAGCTTGAAAATATCCCTGGGTTGCTCTCTATAGTAATAGTTGTAATAGGTATGATGGGCGATATGCAAAACAATATTATGCGCCAAGAATACTATATAGGAGTGTTAACAATCCGTCAAGCGGGGAAAAAAGTCATGTTTGTCATTATATAAAAAAAAGATGCTTAGAAGCAAGCATCTTTTTTGGGGGGCAGCAAGAAATAACGGTATTACACGGTCCAATGACCCGTTATAAATTGTATGGTCAGGAAGGTCAGCATGGGGAGGGCAATCAGGATGTAGCCCTGATGAAGCCAGCGATATTTGCCACCGATGCGTGCCATGATGACGAAACCGATAAAGATTTCCAATACGAAGCGCTGCATTGAGGGGATAGGATCGTAGGGGACACCGGGAACCGATCCGCCGGGCAGCAGCAACGAGAAGACCAGCGCTAAAATCGCGAAGAGGGCGAACGACCATTGCTGTTTTTCCAGCTTGAAAGGGCCGACAAAACAAAGCACAGTCAGAATCACGAACAGTCCCAGGGCCGTGAGATCAATCAGCACGTGTGGGGAGGCGAAGCTAAACGGCGAGATATGCAAGATTTCCTTGATGCCAGCCAGCGGGCCGCTAAAGGGAAGGTGGCCGCCGCGCCAGTTGGCTTGAGCGTGGATGAAAGCCAGCGGATCACCAAAGCGCTTGTAAAGGCCAATGGCATAGACGACTAAACCGAGCGGAATGCCGATGATGGGAATAAGATTGAGCAGGCGGCGCAGGAGAGGGCGATAGTCTTTGTCCTGCCAGTTCTGATGTAGCGGCGTGTAGTTCTGGCGCACATACTCGTACAGGAACACGAAGCCCAGGAAGGCTCCGATTGAGCGGGTGAGAATAGCCAGGAAACCGAAGAGACCAGCCACCCACCAGGAGCTGCGGCGCAGGGCGTAGAAGCAGAGCAGCATGAACAAGAGGAACAGCGACTCGTTGTACGCTGCGAAAAAGAAGAACGCGGTCGGGAAGATCGAGAGATACAAGATGGTACGTCGGGCGGTGTCTTTGCCAAACTCGGTTTCGGTCAGGCGATATAGGACGATCAATGCGGCCAGCAACGCTAAATTCGAGATGAGCATACCTGTGACCAGCACATCGAGATGAAGGAACCTGCTCACGTCCTTTTCTAGCGTCGGGTAGAGTGGGAAGAAGGCAGCGTATTCTTTGGTCAAATAGCCCTGGGTAGCGATAGTGATAAACCGCTTGGCATCCCATTGATACCACTTGTAAATGACATCTGACAGCGTGAAATGGCTTGTCGAGTAGTTTGGTATAAAAAAGAGCACGCCCGCGAAATAGCTGAGTAACAGGAAAACCAGGCGTGTCGCCAGATATATCGGCAGGATGGCTTTGGTTGCCTGCCACCACGGTTGGGCGAGCACGCGCCACGTTTGGCGTGCGCCCGGCGTTTGTGGCTCGGTTATGCTGGTGGCCTGGGTTGGCTCTTGTGTTCGCATAGTGGTTGTATTCCCATTCTTATAGTCGTGTCCATATAGGCCAGGTAAAGCGTTCCCTAAGTAGTAACCATCTTATCTTTGATGTATTGTTGCGAGTATAACGGAAAAAAGGTTTATTGTCACCCCAATAGGAGCTATGAAAAGTATGAGCACATCACCTTCAACGCAACCACCGCGTCCCACTCATGTCGTGACATGTATTCTGCTACGACACGATGTGCAGCCCGCTCAGATGCTATTGATGCATCGCAGCCAGAAGGTCGGCAGCTATCACGCGCATTGGGCGGGCGTCAGTGGCTTTGTGGAACCCAACGTGACCCCCGAAGAGCAGGCGTTTACCGAGATCCGCGAGGAGACTGGTTGGCAACGCGATCAGGTGCGCATGCGTCGGCGCGGGGTGGTGGTGGAGTACGTCGACAACGAGATTGCGCGACACTTTTATATCCATCCATTTCTTTTCGATGCGCTCAGTCCCGAAAGTATTCGCATCGATTGGGAGGCAACCGAGATGCGCTGGGTCGATCCGGCTGAACTGAAGAATTACACGACCGTGCCCAGGTTACAAGAGGTCTACGACGCGGCCATGCATGGCGAAGTTATGTCGTAGTGATGTTGATATACGCTGATATACATTGATGCACGTGTATGGCCCGACAGACCATACACGTGCATCAATGTATATCAATTATTTCCCCTGGAAACGGGCCTGCCGTTTCTCGATAAATGCCTGCATGCCTTCGTGCGCGTCTTCGGAGGCAAAGAGTAAGAAGAAGTTGCGGCGCTCGATTTCCAGGCCCTCTTCCTGTGACGTCTCAAATGCTGCCAGCACGGCTTCTTTGGCCAGGCGTGCCGCGATAGGGGCCTGGGCCGCCACGGTTTTCGCCAGTTTTAGGGCCTCGTTGTAATGCTCCCCGCGTGGCACGACCTTGTTGACCAGCCCGTGCTCGGCTAACTCCTGGGCTTTGAACTGCGCACCCGTCAGCACCATCTCCATGGTGCGATATTTGCCCAGCGCGCGGGCCAGTCGCTGCGTGCCGCCCGCGCCGGGGATCAGACCGAGCAGAATCTCTGGTTGCCCGAAGCGTGCGTTTTCCGAGGCCACAATCATGTCGCAATGCATCGCCAGTTCGCAGCCTCCACCCAGGGCGTAACCCCCGACGGCGGCGATAAGTGGCGTATGGATGCGTTTGATGCGTGCCCAGGCTTCGAAGCCACTCATCATCATGTCCATCGGGGATTTATCGGACATCTCTTTGATATCTGCTCCGGCGGCAAATGCCTTCTCGCCTGCTCCGGTTAAAACAATGCAGCGGATCGCTTCGTCGCGGTCGAATTCCTCTAGCGCGTCGGCTAACTGGCTGACAACCTCAAAATTCAGGGCATTGAGTTCCTTGGGACGGTTCAGAATCGCAATACCAACGTTTTCGTTGCGCTCGGTGAGGATGTAATCATGCTCTGCCATACTATACTCTCGGCTCCTTCTTCTTTGCTTGGCTTGTCAAAATAAAATACGGAGACGGTTTAGTATATCACGCTCAAAGGGTGGTTTTTGCCATATGTGCACAACTGCTACTTTTTCAGCAATACCACGCCGCTGTGTGGTTTCATGGTGAGCGTCTGGCCGACTGCATGCTTATCAAGGTCTGTGTAATTATTTTGACCCAGGGTGATCGTGAACGTCTGGAGGCTGCTTGGATTGACGATGACCAGGCCCCCGCTATAGTTGCGCCAATAGACGTTCTGCTGCATGTACATCTCGTTCGTTGGCATGCCGATGGGAATGTCGTATTCGGGGTAGCGCAGGTCTTGTCCATACTGCTGCGGACCCGAGTAGAATAGCGCGGAGAGATGTTCTTTGCCCATGAGGTACGAGGATAGCGCCCACTCCGCGTCGTCTCTGCTCACGGGATCTGCTGGAAACTCATCAATAATATAATAGGGCCGTTGCTGTGCTTGCACGTACTGGATGAGTCTCACGGTGTTTATCCACGCCTGGTCGGTCAGGTAGCCCACGCCATAATGGGTAAAACCACTTTCATCCAACACGCCATCGACGTGTTGCACAATCTGCTGCACCAGTTGATAGCCAGCAGGATTGCTAATGGTGTTGCTGCCATAGTAGCCCAGGTTGGCAATCAGGGCCATGGGATGGGGCAGGGCATGCAGCTTTTTCTGCATTTCAGTGACCCAAAACAGCATGTCTTTGCGCCATTGTGGATCGTCTGATTGCCCGGTATAGCGTTGCACCCACTTGCCGTGATTGTAATACCCACAGGCACCGAACGCGTTGTCCAGGTTCAGGTTATCGGCGGCGATAGCATCGAAGCCTTGCTGGCTGGCGGGCGTCGCGTAGGTTTGTACCTGCCAGTTGATGAAATTTTCATCCGTCATATTAAGGGGGATGTTCGGATCGTGGATCTCGTAGGCGGGCGTGGTACGGTCGCATTTGTAAAGGACCCAATCAGGGTGGAGTGTTTGCCAATAGCTGAGGCCACGCGTCTTTCCAACGGCAGAATTGCCAAAGTCACCGCCGTCGCGGTTCATCGGGATGTAGTAGCTGAGAAAAATATTGGGATTGCCGGCGCGGAGCGAGGGCACAGTTGTGAGGCTGGCTCCCCATATGAAATCGTAATATTTGGCGACCGACGCGGCATCTTGCATATTATAGGTAAAGGGCAAGAGGATGTGTACATCCTTCCAGGTATCGACGAACTGGCGCACTCCTGGCACAGTTTTCGGCATCAGGCATAGCGCTTGATGGCACACAGGGATAGCAACGGCAGACGAGACCGCTGATGGTGTGGCGAATACTACGGATCGTTCACCTTTGTTTGGGAGTGGCACTTCTCCACAACTCGTGAAGATGAGCAGCACGATGCTGACTTGTAACCATAGGACGAGATGATACCTGCGCCGACGTTGTCGCATCAAAAACTACCATCTTTCAAAAACGCTATTTATCTTTTATTGTACTGATTGCACCAAATATTAGTTATGTCAGATTCTGGTTGCTGCGGCGCAAGCGCGCTATATTTTCTTGTTGACTTTATCTGCATTGACAGGTACTATTGCTTCTATGGTGATTTTTAATACCTATTCAATCTCCTGGCAATAGAAGGAGCGCCCATTCAACAAACTACCATATATTTAGAATAGGAGAAAAATGCTATGCCCGTTCATCCTCAGTTACAGGCGCGCCTGGATCAGATGGCGGCGCTCAATAGGCCTGCACTATCCACGCTGACCCCTGACGAGGCGCGCCAGAGAATGAAGGCGAACCTGATGGGAAGTGGTGAACCGGAACCGGTGGCCTCGGTGGAAAATTTCACATTGCCTGGTCCAGCGGGGGAAATCCCGATCAGGGTCTATACACCGACGGGGCATGGCCCGTTCCCGGTGCTGACCTTCTTTCACGGTGGCGGCTGGGTTGTCTGCGATCTGGATACGCATGATGCACTGTGTCGTAGCCTGACGAATGGAGCTGCTTGTGTGGTCGTCTCTGTTGATTACCGACTCGCGCCCGAACATCCCTTTCCAGCCGGGCCTGAAGATTGTTATGCCGCGACACAATGGGTGGCTGGGCACGCGGAACGAGTGCAGGGCGATGCCAGGCGCATCGCGGTTGGTGGCGATAGCGCAGGTGGCAATCTTGCAGCGGTCGTGGCGCTGATGGCGCGCCAGCAGGGCCATCCCTTCCTGACTTTCCAATTGCTGCTCTATCCCAATACCAACCTCAAGGCTAACACACCTTCTATGCAAGCCTATGCCGAGGGATATGGCTTGAGGAGAGACGACGTCATCTGGTTTAACGGCCATTATATACGCGAGGAAGATGCAACTAATCCTCTGGCTTCACCGCTACTGGCCCCAGATCTGAGCGGGCTCCCTCCAGCACTGATCGTCACCCCCGAATACGACGTGTTGCGGGACGAGGGCGAGCAGTACGGTCAGCGTTTGCTGGAGGCGGGTGTTCCCGTCACTCTGAGCCGCTATGCTGGAATGAACCACGGATTTGTGAGCCTGAGCGATTGGCTTGAGCCAGCCCAGCAGGCGTTGAACGAATGCTGCCAGGCGCTTCGCACCGCCTTTCACGTCGAATAAGCCGCGCTTGCTCCCGCACGCTGTGGAGCGCGGCGCAAGAGAACGAAAAGGATGAGTATGCATGTCAACGCTCGACAATGCTTCAGATGCCCCAACGCCAGGGACGCAGCAGCCAGTTGCTCACCTGCCCAGGTTGCGCTGGACGCACATTCTCTCGATTAGTATCTTCAACTTTGGCTTCAGTTTCCACTGGGCTGCTCTGGGTGTGATCATCCTTCCCAGCCAGGTCTTCAAAATTGTTGGTAATCTGCATGCAGGTGGGGCGCTGGCCTTTGTGCTGATACCAGGTGCCTTTGTCGCGCTGGTGACCAACCCGCTTTTCGGCTTTTTCAGTGATCGCACGCGTGGTAAGCTTGCTGCGTGGGGTAGTCGTCGCCCGTATATTTTGTTTGGCACCCTCATCAATGTGGCTTGCCTGGTCTGGATGGCGAGCGCACGCGATATTGCTTCGTTGGCGATTGCCTACGCGCTTGTCCAATTTTCGAGTAATGCGGCGCAGGCACCATTTCACGCGCTGTTGCCCGATATCGTGCCTGCCGAGCAGCGTGGTCTGACCTCTGGTGTGATGGGTTTATTGCAGGTTGGCGGCAATATCGGCGGCGTGATCCTGGCTGGCATGTTTATCGATGCCAAGCAATCGTGGCCGATCTATCAAGCCCATCTGTGGTTGGCCTATGGCATTATGATGGGGGTTCTGATTGTGTTCATGCTCATCACCATTTTCGCGGTGCGCGAGCGCTCCGGCATACTGGCCCAGCGTCGGGCTTTAGAAAGTGCTGAACAAGCTCGACGACGCTTCTCCATTCCTCCCAGAGTGATCCTGACTTGTGCGCTCACGCTGGTAGCAGTCGGTGTGGCGTGGGGACTGATAAGCCTGTGGAATGTCGTAGGAGGTGCGCATCTTCGCATCAGCAGCGATGTTGAACAGGTTGTTTTGGAGGTGATCGCGACCATCGGTATCCTGATCCTCTTCGATTTCCGGCCACGTCGCAATCCCGATTTCGCCTGGGTGGTGGGCACGCGCCTGCTAATGCTGCTCGGCATTTATACCGTGCAGACGTTCCTGCAATACTACATGCGCGATGCGGTTGGTGCGGCCCATCCAGAGCAGCAAACGACAAATTTTGTGATCCTGGTTTCGCTAACTAGCTTAGCGAGCACACTGGGTGCGGGCTGGTTGTCTGATCGCTTTGGGCGCAAGCGTATGGTCTACATCGCTGGAGCGCTGATGGGGATGGTGGGCCTTATCTTTATCATCACACATTCGTTGACGATTGTGCTGGCGTCTGCTGCGCTCTTCGGGTTGGGCTATGGGGCGTACCTCAGTGTTGATTGGGCGCTGATTGTGGATGTGCTGCCGTCCGAGCACAATTTCGCGCGCGATATGGGCATCTGGAATATCGCGGTATCGCTTGCCCAGGTGATTGCTCCGATACTTGGTGGTCCACTCATCGATACCTTTACACAGCGCGGCCAGCCTGTGCTCGGTTTCCAACTTTTATTTACGCTGGCAATCGTATATTGTGTGCTGGGGACAGTCACCATTCGCTTTATTAAAAGCGTCAAAAAATAAAGGCACAGGCACTTGCGCGCTCACGCAAGCGCCTCCTCTTCCAGTAACCTGTGCGTATCCTTCAATGGCTGGCCCGTGCCTTGCTTGCGCAGCATGAGGATTTCGGCGGCGATACTCAGCGCTATTTCGTCTGGTGTTTCTGCGCCCAGGTCTAGCCCAATGGGGGCGTGTACCTGCTCTAAACGTTCGCGTGGCACTCCGGCTCGCCGTAGCTCTTTGAAGATGTTCCTGACTTTGCTGGGGCTGCCAATCATGCCAATATAGCTGGATTTTGTGGCGAGTGCCGCCTGCAATGCTTCTTTATCCAGGTTATGGCCGCGCGTGACGATGACGATCCAGCTTGATTCATCCGGCGCAAGCTCGCGAATGGTGCCGGGCACGTCACCGAAGACGAGTTGCACATTTTCACCGAATGATTGGGGATTCGCCAGGTCGCGGCGATCATCGACGGCAATAATGCGAAAATCGAGCTTCGCTACCAGGCGTGCCAGCGCCTGCGCTACGTACCCGGCACCCGCGATAATCAGGCGTGGCTCCGGTCGTAGTACCTCGAAAAACACTTCCAGCGTGGCCCCACAACTTCCTACTGCCCCGCCTTGATCGGCGTCCATGTGGATGTGCGTGCTATATGGTCCGTCGCGTAATGCTTGTTGGGCGGCCTGTACGACCTGGTCGTCTGTTTGCGGTCCAGCCAGGCTGCCTACTGTCGTGCCATCCATATGCACCAACATTTTGCTGCCGACGCCGCAGGGAGCAGCGCCCATGGTTTTAATGACGGTCGCGACCACAAAGCGTTCGCCGTGTTGTAGCGCTACTTGTGCTGCATCATAAATACCTAGCGCGTTCATTGAACCTACCTCGAAATGTGTATCTATCCACTATTCAGCCATTGAATAGTATGCATCTTCATACACAACTATAACATGCAAAGCAATGGACTTATTCCAGGCCCATTTCCACTTTTCACCCCCCACAAAAGAATACATAAGTGTTCCATGATTGGATGCTTGGGTTGACAAGCTGGCGTGCATGTTCTATAATTTAGAACATAGTTTCCAGAATAGACGATAACGTTCAATCTCTTTACTACTTCTCCGAACACCTGAGCACGCAGCACTTGTAGCGCTCGCCACGTCAGTGGCGTTGGTTTTCGGAATAAGGACTTAGTGCATCGTAGAGCAAGCATAGCGTTGACCATTGAACGGGAGTAACATAGCATGAGTAATACATTTAACCCGCGAGAACATTTGATCACTATCAAGAGCAAACAAGGGCCATCCGACTACTTACCACTTCGATGCGGGAACCACGTGCCGAGGGGTTAGCAACGGCTTTACGCTTCG
>DATAYF010000560.1:0-10895 GCA_036272735.1 Ktedonobacteraceae bacterium | reverse complement strand
AGCAAGCTGTGGTTACATGTAACCACAGCTTGCTTGCTTATCGATTCATGAAAACTATACGTAATAGTTTCAGGAGGAAATCGTCCTCGTAGTCGAAAATATCCATATGAAAGGCAGCATAGTAACGTGAGTCAACACTTAGGGTTCATCGGTTTAGGCAACATGGGCAGCCCGATGGCGAGCAATTTGATCAAGGCAGGGTACAGGCTGAGCGTGTATAATCGCAGCGCCGACAAAGCCAGGGCGCTCGTGGAAGCAGGAGCGCACCAGGTCAACACCCCAGGGGAAGTTGCAGAAGCAGGTGGTATTGTTATTACCATGTTAGCGAATGACGAGGCTGTGAAAAGCGTCACCCTCGGACAGAATGGTATACTCGACCGTCTGGGACCGGGTGGTATCCATATCTCGATGAGTACAATTTCTCCCGCGCTCTCACGCGAAATGGTCGCACTGCATCAACAACACCAGTGCACCTACATCGCCGCACCAGTTTTTGGTAGACCTGAAGCGGCTGCCGCCCACAAGCTGTGGGTCTGTGTGGCCGGAGAAACAGCCGCCAAAGAGCGGGTCCACCCGGTACTTGAGGCACTTGGGCAAGGTCTGTTTGATTATGGAGCAGAGCCAGAAAAAGCCAACATCGTCAAAATCTGCGGCAATTTCATGATTGCCGCAGCGATGGAAACGATGGGGGAAGCCCTGGCGTTAGCCGAAAAAAATGGCATCAGCCGCACAGAGATGATCGACATGTTCGGGCAAACGCTCTTTGCCTGCGCTATTTACCAGAACTACGGAAAGATGATCGCGGAAAGGAGTTTCACGCCGGTAGGTTTCCAGATGCAGTTGGCGTTGAAAGATATCAATCTTGTGCTGGACAAGGCGGAGGAGTCACGTGCACCGATGCCCTTTGCCAGCCTATTGCATGATCGTTTTCTACGAGGAGTCGCAAACGGCCAGGGAGAAGCAGACTGGGCATCGCTCACAAACCTGATCTCGGATGATGCTGGCATACAAAAGTAGATTATCATCAATATAAAGAAAAAGGACGGACATTCTTGCGAATGCATTCCGTCCTTTTCACATTGGTTGCTTTAGATAATGAAATCTTAGCGACCGGCGGCAGTGGTCTCACCGAGCATCTTATCCAGTGTCTCACGCTTAATGCGATAAGCTTGACGCTCACGTACATGAGGAAGGACGACTGCTTCAAGAGCACCCTGCTTCACCCAGCGGCGTACGGTGGTGTCATCCACACGAAGGATATCAGCAACTTCAGAGACGGTTAAGAGTTCACCCATTATAAAAAATCTCCTTTTCTAGAAAACACGATACACAAGCACCACTTTCGCTTTTCGGCGTGTTACTTCACACGTGCGTAGGAGAGAGAAGAGGTGCAAGCATCGTGGAAACTTATACTCTGTTTCTTGGTATGACTATATTGTATAACACTATCTTACGTTTGTAAAGCCGCTAGGTTGCTTGACTTTCATCACCAACCGCTCCTATTTTCCCTGTAATTACAACATTTGTCCATTTCAGTCATATTCCACAGGTACACGACACGTAAGACGGGACGCGGCATGGTGACATATTTATAACGTCCTATAAAGCGAATTAGCCACAATCAATGAGACGCATTTACTATAGCATCTCTACGTTAGAAGAACCTTAGAGAATCTGAGAGGTGGAAATTTACTTCTCTAGACGTGACCTTCGCCACTACTAGTATTAGGTAGGGCAAGGAATAGTATGAGGAACTATCAACGCGACAAGCCAAATACAGAGTACCATATAGCAAACAACACGAACAAATTATTCATCAGAGATTTAAACTTACGAATTTTTCACGGACGCAGCCGAGAATATCCGGTAGACAGGCGACGAATGTATTTCCTGCTTATCGACATTGGTGAAATGATGTCTGAAAACAAAACGAAGAACGGCTAGCCATAAAGTACCACCCACTCTTTGCTTACCGATTTCATGGCACTACACGTGCTGGTGCATCGAGCACAGCATGCACCCAGCCAACCCGACAAGGCACAATGACCTCACCAGCACTTTGCGACAATGATATGGGACAGGGTGTATCTAAACTATAAGAACTGCAATCGCGCACCGGCACGAGTGCTTCTTCGATTGAGAAGAGAACAGGCGTATCCCAGCTACTCATACCACGCACAAAATTATAGGCGCGGCGAGCATCCCATGCTGCAACTGGCACGATAAAATCTTCGGCTATAGGAAGTGAATAGTAGCTACGGTTTGCCTCATCTTGCACGCGACGAATTACGGATCCCTTATAAAGTTGCCAGATTGAGGTTACCAACAATGAGCCACCTGTAGATGCACAGCGCGTTTCTAACTGCTCGTAAGTTACGCCATCTGGCACTGGTATTACTTCTTGCGCCAGTATATCCCCACTATCCATCTGCGCGCTCATAAAATGAATGGTCACTCCGGTCGTGGCATGACCCTCGCGAAACGTCCAGAATAAGGGATCGGGGCCGCGCAAGGCGGGCAATAGGGAAGGATGAACGTTGAGCGCACCCAGGCGAGGGAGTTGTAGCAACGCAGAAGGGATCAAACGCGAAAAACAGGCCACGCAAAGAATGTCGGGTTGATACACAGAGAGAGCCGCGACAGTATCACGATGCGCGAAACGATACACGTCCCACACCGGGATGTGATGATTCCAGGCCAATTGCGCTAGTTGCATAGGAAAAGTTGCACCCGATCCCTGAACCAGCGGCAGCACCGAACGCATGGCTCGTGATTGCTCACGTAGCTGTATGGCGGGAGGATTACGCCCAGGAACAGGCACCGCCGCAAGCACAACAGCGCACACGTCGATGCCACTATCCAACAACGCGGTGAGCACGGTGGAAGAAAAGTCACCCTGCATGCCAAAGAAAAGGACACGGGGTGGTCGTTGTGCTGCTGATTGATTTGACGTTAGAAATTCCATGCAGGTAATATTTATGTATTATAATAGGGAGTAAAGGTGTTGTTATTACAACTTTGGAGTTTCCATCATGCCACGAATGGTTAATTGTGTCAAACTTAAACGCGAACTACCAGGTTTGGAGAAGCCTCCATTCCCAGGGGCGCTAGGCAAGCGTCTATACGATCACATTTCGCAGCAGGCATACAGCATGTGGCCCGCGCAGCAAACCTTGATTATCAATCATTATGGCTTGAACCTGGCCGATCCAGAAGCGCGCAAAATTTTGCGTGAGCAGATGGAGGAGTTTTTCTTCAAGGATGATACTCAGAAGCCTGAAGGTTGGGAGCCTGAAGCCGTTGGTGCTGGAGGTCCAAGCAGTAAAGGCGGCGGCGGCGGCGCTGCACCACGCAAGAAATGAGAGCGGCAACGGATATTCTGCTTGTTTCATGCTATGAGCTAGGACACCAACCATTTCATCTTGCCTCGCTTACAGCCATGTTACAGCAGGCGGGCTATCAACCACGCACCATTGATAGCGCGGTAGAAACGCTCCCAGACGAAGCCATAGCACAAGCGTGCTTTATTGGTATCTCTGTGCCCATGCACACGGCCCTGCGGCTAGGTGAACAGATTGCACGACGTGTGCGCGCCGTAAATCCCAGGGCGCACGTTTGTTTCTATGGCCTGTACGCTCTGCTCAATGCCGATCACCTGCTGCAAGGCATCATTGATTCAGCAATTGGCGGCGAATACGAGGTGCCACTGCTCACGCTTGTACAGGCATTGGAGCGCGGGGAGAGCACGTCAATTGCTGGCGTCTGTACGCGAGCGAGCAAAAGTGGTCCCTGGATACAACGCACGCCGTTGCTTGTGCCAGAACGCCAAAATTTGCCGCCACTGACGAGCTATGCGTCTTTGCAATGGGATGACGCGCTGCGTGTCGTAGGGTATACCGAAGCCACACGCGGTTGCAAACACACCTGCCTGCATTGTCCTATTACCCCGGTGTATCATGGGCGGTTTTTTGCGGTTCCTGTTTCACTTGTGATGGAGGATATTCGCCAACAGGTGAAACAGGGGGCGCAACATATTACCTTCGGTGATCCCGATTTCTGGAATGGGCCGACACACGCACTACGCATCGCCACGGCGCTGCACGAGGAATTTCCTGACGTTACCTTCGATGCCACTATCAAAATTGAGCATGTGCTGAAACATCGCGACCTGCTCCCAACCATGCGAGAGGCAGGCTGTGTCTTTATCGTCTCAGCAGTTGAGTCGCTCAACAATACGGTTTTACAACACCTGGATAAAGGGCATACCGCAAGCGACATAGCACAAGCATTCGCATTAACGGAGCAGGCTGGTATTTCACTCCGTCCATCCTTGCTGCCCTTTAGTCCCTGGGAGACATTGGAAAGTTACGTCGAACTGCTCGATTTTTTCGAGCAGGGACATTTTGTTGAACATATCGACCCGGTACATCTTTCCATTCGCCTGTTAATTCCACCAGGTTCGGCCCTACTGGCTGAGCCGGATCGTCACACCTGGATTGGTGAGCTTGATCCTGACGCGTATAGTTATCGCTGGCAACATGCCGATCCGCGCATGGATCAATTGCAAAAACAGGTGGCAAAGCTCGTGGAAGCGGCTGACACCTGTCAAGCAGATAGAGCGGAGACCTTTTTCCAGGTCAAAGCGCTGGCTTTGGCACAACAAGGGCAGGATTTCTCGGTAGAGCACGCGCTAGAGCAATACGGCACCCGTAAAATATTGCCGCACCTTAGCGAATCATGGTTCTGTTGAACGGAGCCAACACAGGACCAGTTGGCCCTATAATTTGTCAGAAGCGCTAGAGGCCACGCACCATCGTGTGGTCTCTAGCGCTTCCCATGCCATCTAGACGGAAGTTGCTACAGGTGCTTCTTTGTCGCCTTTATCGATAATAATAAACGCCAGTAGCGCTCCCCCTACGCCAATCACACCCGACAGCAGAAAGGTGCCATGCGCATGCAAGAGAGGACCTATACAGATTGCTAACAACGGTCCGGCGATATGACCTAGAGACGATATTGATTCGCGAATACCAATAACGCGCGAGTGATGCCGCTTCGAGGTCATGTTTAAGTACAACGTGCTCAACGTTGGTCCAATCAATGCTCGTCCGAAACCTGCAAGCAGAGCGCCGAGCAATAAGAATTCAGCGTGCTTAAAGAAGAGCAGACTAAATGAGAAGCCCGATTTGAGCAGGAAACCAAGCGTTATACTCCATTTTCTATTCAAGTACCTACTTATGCGCCCAATAGTAAGCTGACCAATAAGTGAAGACAAACCAAAAGCACTGATGATTAAACCATATTGGGTAGGTTTCAAGAGCAAATTTTTATAAGCATAGGTCATCAATTGAGGCTCAATTAAGGTCATAATAAACGCCATAATAAACTCAAGTAAAAGTAGGGCCACTAAAAGCCGCCATTGCGGGCTACGCAGCGTAAACGGCAGATATTTTTGCGCAACGTCGAGTGGTTGAGCGTCTGACGAGACGTACTTATCCTTTGTGGATGCTCCACCCGTTTCGGGGATCATTTTTAATACCACCAGTAGTGCAGCGATGTTGAACAGCGCCGCAACGCCATAGGCCGCGATGAACCCCCAATGATCAAACAGCCAACCACCAAGCGTCGGACCAATCAGAAAACCGGCCGCAGTCCCAGCCATGATGATGCCAACCCAATGGGTACGCTTGTGTTCGGGAACCATATCACCCAGAATGCCCATAGCTGCTGGTTGCATGCCAACACTCACCACGCCTTGAAGAAAACGGATGCCAACGTATATAGCAACGGAGTGAGCAAACAGGTAGCCAACGTTCACAACAACCGAGCCGATAAAGGCCAGCAGGATCAAGGGGCGACGCCCATAACGATCTGCAAAGCTACCAGCCACCGAGGCAAGCAAAAGGTGTACAACAAAAGGAGCCATCGTGATCAGGCTTCTCGCGCTTAACGATGACCCAAGTTGAGTGAGCTGTTTGGCAACGACCGGACCAAAAATACCGATACTGGTCATCGACAGGGCAAGACACGTCGTTAGAGCAATAAGTACCGCGTTGGTTTGCCAGAAACTTTTCAATAATACGGTAGGTACCCCATCCCGAGATGGCGTGCCTACCGCGTTCATAACAAATAAGTATTGTCTCAAAGATTTATTGAGTATTTTCATGTATTTTCCATTCCTCACAATCCCATACCTCTCTCCCAATTTCCATTGTATTCCGTTGGTATATAATTCGCTCTCTATATAACAGTGCTCTATTTTTCATGCATAGCATTGATAAGTGTGCATGTGCTCCGGGCACATGCACACTTATCAATGCTCAATTGACCTCTTCAGCATTTTCTTGTATCGTGTAGGTGTTACTTGCCCGTCATCCAACGGGAAGTAGGAAGAGAGGAAACCGTATATGGATCAAAACACAAAAAAACAGGTGTTGCGCATGTTCACCTATGGACTCTACGCGGTGATGTGCAGCGACGCCGGAGAAGTTAATGCGTTCACCGCCAACTGGCTCAGCCAGGCATCTTTTGAGCCACCATTACTCGTGGTTTCAGTAGAGAATGCCTCTAAATCCTTGCCCATGATTCAGCATAGCCGCAAATTCACAGTGAATGTTTTACAGTCGGGGCAACGCTCACTCGCGGGCACGTTGGGGAAATCTGCGCTCAAGCACCCTGAGAAGCTTTCTGAAATTAATTACGAAATGGTGGCAAACAATACGCCAGTACTCAAAGAGGCGCTGGGTTGGGTGGCCTGCGAGGTACGCCAGACGATACCGTCAGGAGATTCAACGCTGGTGCTGGCTGAAATTGTCGATGCTGGTACCCTGAATGAGGGGCAATCGTTAACCATGAACGAAGCAGGGTTTCGCCATGCTGGCTAAGCTCTAGCCTCAACCCTTAGACGATACCTCAGACGGGACAGGACACGAGCAGGTGTCTTGTTCCGTTTCTATACGACTTGCATCATACATAAGCTCTGCGCTATAGTGGAGAAGACATAACACGTTAGTAGCTAAGGAGTGGTATCTATGCAACGTGAGGACAACGCCGCCTCTAGTGCTGCCAGAGAGCAAATGCCCTGTCCTTTCTGTCAAGACGACATCCTCGCACAATATCTCTTGAAAGAGACGGCGCATTTTCGCCTGATCACGGACCACGCACCACTTATCGAAGGGCATGTGCTCATTATCCCCAAAGAACATTATACCTGCTACGGTGATGTTCCAGGAACCCTCGACGCGGAGTTTTTAGCATTAAAAGACGAGGTCAGGACCTTCTTCGCCGAGTATTATGACGTGCCCGTGTATTGGGAACATGGTATCTTTCACCAGACCGTTTTTCATGCTCACCTGCACTGTTTCCCCTTTGGGGACATTCATTACGACCTCGATACGGCGCTACACGCGGAGATTATTCACACACAAACTGATCTGCGCCGGTGGCATGCTGCTCACGGCCACTACTTTTTTCTAGAAGACAGCACCCATGCTATGCTGTTTCCGCCCGACGCGGAACGCTATCAATTCATCATTCAGAAAGTACTCTGGGCCAATGCGGCACCTCACTTCAAAAATACCGGCTGGCGCTCGCCGCAACAACGCTATGAAGTCGGCAAGCCACTTGTACAAGCCACTATCGCCAAGTGGCGCACATTCGAACAGCAAGGAGCCAAACATGTCAGTTAACCCTGTACGTGACGAAATGGTCAATATAGGTGATATAAAGCTACACTGTGTCCAATGGGGAACGCAAGGGCCACCGATCATTTTGCTGCACGGACTCACAGCCAATGCATTCTGTTTTCAAGCCTTTGCTGATGATCTCGCTGACCGGTATCGCTTGATCGCCTACGACTTACGCGGGCGTGGCGATAGCGATAAGCCTGCCACTGGTTACAGCGTACCCATTCATACAACAGACCTGGCACACCTCATCGAGACGCTGGGCATCGAACATCCCGTGGTCATCGGCCATTCGCTCGGAGCATTGATTGCGCTCTATTTCGCGGCGCATTATCAAGATAAGCTGAGTAAGCTTGTGCTGCTCGATGCGGGTGCAGCACTACCGTGGAATACACCAGCAGAACAACCGGTATGGCTCACCGCATCGATTAATAGGCTCGGCCAATCGGTACCATCTTATGAGGAATACGTGGCGCGTTTGCAGCAGGCCCCATTTTTCGGGCCATACTGGAATAGCTATATCGATACTTACATTGACCACGATGTACAACGTCATCCTGATGGAACCGTCAGCGCCAAAGCCTATCGCGAAGCCATCATTGAAGACGGCCTCAACTTTTCCCAGGCAGAGCCAGAGCAGCAATGGTCGCATGTTCAGGTGCCAACACTTCTGTTGCGCGCCGGACAAGGCTTGTTTTTCGACAACGATCAGTTGCTGCCAGAAGAGGGTGCGCACGCGCTGCACCATAGCATTGCTGATTGTCGCTATCGTAATTTTCCCGCCCTCAACCACTACACCCTGATATTTGGCACCGAGCAGGGTCCGATACAGGAAATTCGCGAGTTTCTCGCAGCGAAGTAAAGAGACACGGTTGAAATTTTTGGGATCGTTTGTGATACAGTGACAACAGTTACGGAGTTACCTTACCTGGCAAGCCATGCTGGGTGAGCTATTTTATTGTGTACTTGAAAGGATTGATGATTCGATGACGATTCGTAAAGTAGGCGTTGTCGGTGCTGGCTTAATGGGGAGTGGCATCGCGCAAACCTGCGCCCAGGCCGGTTATGAAACCATTGTACGCGAGATAAATCAGCCATTGCTTGATAAAGGACTCACACGCATCCATGCTGCGTGGGAGAACATGGCACAAAAAGGCAAGCTCACGCAAGAACAAGTTGCAGAGTATCGAGCACGTTTGCATGGAACGCTTCAAATAGAAGATTTCGCCGATTGCGACTTGGTCATAGAAGCAGTGATCGAGAATATGGAAGAAAAGCTGCGCCTTTTCCCCGCGCTTGACAACATGCTCAAACCCGAAGCTTTCATACTCTCGAATACCTCGTCACTCAACGTCACACAGATGGGCGCGGTCACCAAACGAGCCGATAAAGTGTGTGGACTCCACTTCTTCAATCCGGCCCCCGTGATGCGCCTGGTGGAAATCGTCAAAACTATTTCCACTACGGATAGCACCATTGAAACGATCCGACAATTTGCTATCTCCCTGGGCAAGACGCCGGTGCTCGCCAAAGATAGCGCCGGTTTTATTGTCAATTTTCTGCTCATCCCCTATTTATTGGCAGCCATTCGTATGCTAGAGAATGGCATGGCGAGCCGGGATGATATCGACACGGCAATGAAGCTGGGTTGTGGCTATCCTATGGGACCCTTCACCCTGCTTGACTACGTTGGGCTTGACACCACGCTGTGGGCGGCTGAAGCCATCTACGAGGAGTACAAGGACCCCTTATACGCCCCGCCACCGCTGTTACGTCGCATGGTCCTTTCGGGAATGAATGGACGCAAAAGCGGCAAAGGGTTCTACGAGTACTAAGTAAGAAAAAGCATAGCAAGGCTCAGTGCTGTTAATAAAAACCTGAGCCTTGAGCATTTTCCCGCAACAAATACTATTTTCAGGAAAATGATCTTCTATTACGCCCTTTTTTATGTTATAATCACTAATATCCTTAAAAAGAGCCGCGAAATGCTTGGTATTACCTGGAAAAGCGGACGCAAAAAGTATCGAATCACATTGAAGAGGGCAGATAATATCTCAACGACCCTTTGTCAGACATAGCCATTATTCCGCGCAAAGAAGCATCTATAAACTATCTTTAATAACAAGAGAGGCCTATTTCCCCGATGGGAATGATCCCGACACCGGCGACACCTTCGCAAATGCCTGAATCATTTAAAGCTCAGGCGTTTAGTCTAGCATATATACGTGCTATTGCGGCTAAAGCTGGTGCAAATATTTATAAATCTGAAGAGGATTTTGGCGTTGATATGTCCTTTTGCAAAATTGTCGAACGCAATGGTCGCTATACCGATACGTCGAGTATGCCTATCCCTTTTCAAATTAAGGCTTCCAAGGTCTGGACATTACGAGGAGATGCTATTACCTATGACCTTGAAGTCAAGAATTATAATGATATCATCAATAGTAGCATCTGCGTACTGATTCTCATGTGTCTTCCTCCTAACTCTGATGAGTGGCTAAGTCAGGATGAAGAATGTTTACGGCTCCACAAATGCTGCTACTACTGGCGGCCCTCGGACCTGGCAGAGACGCTTAACACGCGAAAAAAGCGCATCTCCATCTCGAAAAGCCAGATATTTACTGTCAACGTATTGACGATGCTAATGGATGAGGCACAAGCGAGGCTACAATTATGATAAAAATCATACCCAGGCACCCCTCTTTGGGTTATCTCAGCCTCGATGATTTCATCGCTTACTTGAAAACAGCAGGGTGGAAACCCATCAAGTATCTTGATGATCGCATGCTTGTCTTTGCTCGTGCAGTCGACGATACAGGCGAGCAACCTTCCCTTATCGCATTACCTGCAAATGAGCAATTGAGCGACTTTACTGGTCGTATTGCTGAAGCAGTCAGGCGGTTAGCAGATGTTGAGCAGATCTCCTCTGAAGACGTTGTGCAAAAGATTCAATCGGTAGGACAGGACATTATCTATCATAAATGCGGCGGCGGAGGACCCCTTGCTTCGAGCGATGGGGATGAATGCCGCCGTTCCTTTCAGCATTCCTTGTTGACTTCCTACACCACCTCTGCTATAATGTAGAGTATGGAACAGAAACGCGCGTACAAGTATAGGTTTTCTCCTACCGACGAGCAGAAGCAGACGCTTGCTCGGACCTTTGGGCGCTGTCGATTTGTCAACAACTGGGCATTGCGTAAGAAAACGGAT
>DATAYF010000559.1:0-12430 GCA_036272735.1 Ktedonobacteraceae bacterium | reverse complement strand
TGGGGCTCACGGCACTCAATGCCTGCGGAGGGGATGTAAGACCTGCTGGCTCGAAAGGGTCACAGGCAGTCCCCGTTGAAACAGGAACGCTGGCTCGTGAGGGCTAGAATCCCCTGCCTTCAGGCATGGGGAGATGTCAATCGCTCACCCACTTGTAATGTGTGAGAAAATTCAGCATTATTACGTATAAATACTATTATCTCGCTCGCTTATTTACTGCCGAGGTTATTTTGTGGGTGTTCACGTATGATGGGGTACGGGTCGCAGTTGCAGTAGATACACGGGCGGTAGGTCTTCGACAGGGAATATTCTCAGGAGGAACAATGCACAAGAGATTCAAAGCGCGAGCATTATTTAGCACGCTTTCCCTTTTCTCGCTGTTGTTGCTGGTACTCAGCGCCTGTGGTCCCCAGGGGACACCATCGAGTAGTCAATCGAACGGGAAGCCCGTCAAGGGTGGCACCTGGATTGACGATTTGTACGAGGAACCCAATTCGCTCATACCGTACGCTTCATCCGAAACCTTTGCGGATATCGTCAATACTGGTCTGTATGCTCCACTCTTTCTTGGCAATGTACAAGGCCATCTGACTCCCGGTATCGCAACAGAAATTCCAACTGTGCAAAATGGCGGCGAGAGTGCCGACCTCAAGACGTGGACGTTTCATCTACGCCCAAACCTCAAGTGGTCCGATGGTCAGCCGTTGACTGCCGAGGATGTCGATTTTTCATGGCGGGTCTGGGTCAATCCTAAGTTCGCCGCCTATAGTACTACTGGCATCAACCTGATTCAATCGACGACGGTCTCGTCCGATAAATTGTCGATTACCTTCCACCTGAAACAAGGCTTTAGCGACTTCCCAGCCGTGTGGGCGGACGGATCACAATCGCCACTGCCGAAGCATCATTTCGCCAGCATGGACCCAGGTGCTATCACGAAATCTGCCGATAACCTTGACCCCAAGGTGACCAGTGGTCCATTCATGATGAGCGAGAGCAAGCCTGGCGACCACTACACGCTGGCACGCAACCCGAACTACTATCTCGCATCCCAGGGTCTGCCCTATCTCGACAAGGTCGTGTTCCGTATCGTCACCAATCAAGATACGATTTTGAAGGACTTCCAATCCGGGAGTGTCAATTCCTCCTGGTTCCTGGATGTGACCAAGACCGCGACCTATAAAGGTTTGTCGAACTATACGTCGGTGACCAGTCCTGTCGCCTCGAACTGGGAACACGTCATCCTCAACTTCAAAAATCCTATCCTTGGCAAGGATAGCAAGGTGCGCCAGGCCATGGCGATGGCCATCGACTATAATTCCTTGATCAAAACTGCCCGTCAGGGCGTCGCCAAACCACTATGTACGCCTCAAGGCACCGCATTCAATCCTGGCTACCAGGCAGACGCTCCCTGCCCTAAATACGATCTCAATGCCGCCAACGCCTTGCTCGATCAAGATGGCTGGGCGAAGGGATCTGACGGCTATCGTACGAAGGGCGCCCAAAAATTAGCCTTTACCTACTCGACAACCGCCAATAATCCCTGGCGCGCCGCCGACGAAGACATTATCCAGGCTGGTTTCAAGAATATTGGCATCAAGCTCAATATTCAAAACTATCCCGCGAGTACCTTTTTCGGCCCGTTCCTGAATGGAGGGAAGGCTGATCTCGCCGAGTTCGAGAGTACGCCAACCTACAACGGCACCCAGAGCGAGACCGTGGCTTGTAACCAGGCTCCCCCATCTGGTGAAAACTACAGCTTTTACTGCAACCCGCAGGTCGATAAATTGCTCTCACAGGTTGAACAAACCTCCGATGCCGGCCAACGGCAGCAGTTGTTCAATCAAGTGCATCAAATCTACCTGACGGAATTTCCCATGATCGTGCTGTATAGTCCGAGCGACCTCGGCGTCTTCAAGAATACCGGACATAACTACCTTCCCGGTCCTGAAGGAGCCTCGGAAGCGGTTGGCATACAAACCTGGTGGTGTACCAACGGTCAGTGTTAGAAGCGAGATGCAGTAGAAGGGCCGAGGCGAAGGCCAGCTTCGCTTCGGCCCTTGCTTGAATAATGCGGGAAGGTTATACTATTGCTATTCCTGATGGAACAAAGTGCAATGTACTTTATGCAACAAGCGTGACGACTCCCTATGGCTAAAGCCAAGGGCTTCTCAGCAAGCCGAAGCTTCCTGAAGGCTCCGAAAGGCTCCTGAAGGCTCCGTCCGAGCCTCTCCGTGTAGCTCTCTTGAATGAAAGGCGGCTTGTAGGCTCTTGTAGGCTCTTAGAGACCTTTCGAGAGGGACAGGGACACTTGTACGCAAGCATTTTTACCGGAGGACGCGCATTTACCTACGAACCCAGGAAACACTTTTGGGTTGTGTATGGACCAAAAACACTTGTTCTCGTAGAGGAAATGAGGAGACACATGTCAAGACAAGCCCAACCACCCTATCCACCAAAAAAGGACTCGCTTCTATCCCCATGGCTCAAGCCAGAGGTTTTACGCTCGGCATGATAAATGTGTCCTTCCAGGCGTAGTTGTTCTCTACTTCGTAGTACGTTTAAGCGGAGGTTTCTGTGGGAAGATACCTTGTCAGACGGTTGCTGCAAGCCATACCGTTGCTCTTTTTGCTTTCACTTTTCATGTTTCTGCTCATTCACGCCTTACCAGGCGGTCCAGATCAAGTCATCCTGACGCCAAACCTTGATGCCGCTGGTAGAGCGGCTCTACGTGCGAAATTTGGGCTTGATCAACCGCTTCCCATCCAATACCTCAAGTGGTTAGGCAACACCCTGACAGGCGACTTTGGGATTTCTTTTTTCACCAATCAGCCAGTCGCTCAGATTTTAGGGCAGCGTTTTCCCGCGACGTTGGAGCTATTCCTGTCCGCGCTGATAGTGGCCCTGGTGTTTGCCATCCTGCTGGGCGTCATCTCGGCGGTGCGGCAAAATTCGGTGACGGATTATTTCCTGACCTCTCTATCCTACTTTGGTTTAGCCATGCCCGCCTTTCTGCTGGGCCTCTTCGCGCAGGACATCTTCGGTGTGAAGTTGCACTGGCTCCCGACTTCGGGCACGGCGACGCTCGGCGTAACCTACGACTTGTTTAATGGCTTGTGGGACCATTTGTTGCACCTGTTGCTACCGATGCTCGTCCTGGCGACGCTCTTCATCGCTGGCTGGAGTCGCTATATGCGTTCGAGCATGATCGAGGTCATCAAGCAAGATTATATGCGTACCGCGCGCGCCAAGGGCGTTTCACCACGGGCTGTGCTGATACGTCACGCCTTGCGCAATGCCATCATCCCGTTAATTACTGTCGTTGCCATCGATTTCGGGGCGATCGCTGGTGGTGCGGTCATCACCGAAGGGATTTTTGCCTGGCCGGGCATGGGGCAATTGTTTATCAATTCGCTGAATAGCCGTGATTTTCCCGTGTTACTCGCCATGCTGGTCCTTAGCGGCACGCTTGTCATTCTCTTCAACCTGGTCGCGGATATTCTCTACGCGGTGATGGACCCGCGTATCCGCTACACGTGAGTTGGCCTGGCGTCCTTGCTGTCTCTGAGATGAGAGGAAATCTTGATGGATATACCTGAGCGATTGAATACCACCCAGGAAGACTTCGAAGCGTTTCTGGAACAAACACCGGCGCTGGTACGCAAGCGGCGTAGCCAGGGTCGTATCATCTTCGACCGCTTTGTACGCAATAAGGCCGCTATCGTTGGTGCGATCTTCCTGGTCTTTATGTTCGTTTTATGTTTCCTGGGGCCCTACATTACCGGCCATAACAGCCCTGATATACTGAACGTCAACAGCGCATTACAGGGGCCATCGCTCCAGTTCCCATTTGGCACCGATAGCGTTGGGCGCGATCAGTTTGCCCGTGCTATGGCTGGTGGGCGTATTTCGCTGCTGGTTGGTCTGAGTTCGATGGTGGTCGCCATCGTTTTGGGGGTTGGCATCGGTGCGCTAGCCGGGTATTATGGAGGCGTGGTCGATAACATTCTGATGCGCCTGACCGATGTCGCGCTTGCTGTGCCGACCTACCTGCTACTGTTCGTGCTCTCGGCCTCTTTTGCCAATGGCTCGACGTTCAGCATTATTATCTTGATTGCCGTCTTTGGCTGGACCATTTCGGCGCGTATTGTGCGTAGTGAATTCCTGGCACTCAAAGAGCGCGAATACGTCCTCGCCGCTCGCACCATCGGAGCCAGCGACTTTCGCCTGATGTTTCGTCATATTCTGCCCAATGCGGCGGGACCAATTATCGTGAATGCGACCTTGCTGATCGGCAACAACATCATTCTGGAGTCGATTTTAAGCTACTTCGGTTTCGGCGTGCATCCTCCAACCGCGAGTTGGGGCAATATGTTGAGCGACGGTCAAAGCTTTTTTGATGCCGCGCCCTGGCTGGTCTTTATCCCCGGCCTGCTGATCTTTTTTACTGTGCTCAGTTGCAATCTTGTGGGCGATGGTTTCCGTGATGCGCTCGATCCCTACATGACGGAACGCTAAGGCGTGTGTGCTTTGTGATCGCAGAAAGAGAGTATGTGCGTGTGAGTGAGAATCTTCTAGAGGTACAGGACCTCCAGACCTACTTTAAAGTCAGGGACGGTCACATCCATGCCGTCAATGGCGTCAGCTTCGCCATTCAGCCAGGTGAGAAAGTGGCGCTGGTGGGTGAAAGCGGCTGCGGCAAAAGCGTGACGGCGCTCTCGATCATGCAACTGGTCGATCAGCCGCCAGGCGTGTATGCAGGTGGCAGCGTCTTTTTTGATGGACAGGATCTGCTGGATACCCCTGAGCGTGAGCTGCGTAAAATACGTGGTGCCAGGATCAGCATGATCTTTCAGGACCCCATGACGTGCTTAAATCCCACGATGACGATTGGCAAGCAGATCGCCGAAGGGCTGCGTATTCATCTCAAGCTCTCGGAGAGTCAGGCGCGCAAGCGTACTATCGCGCTGCTCGAACAGGTCGGCATTCCTGCCCCGGCCGAGCGCATCAACGCCTATGCGCACCAGTTCAGCGGCGGTATGCGTCAACGCGTCATGATTGCCATGGCTCTGGCGTGCAACCCAAAGCTGTTGATTGCCGACGAGCCGACAACCGCTCTCGACGTAACGGTACAAGCGCAGATCCTTGAATTGATTAACGGCATCTGCCAGGATTTTGGTACCTCGCTGATCCTCATCACGCACGACCTTGGCGTCGTCGCGGGGGTGACTGATCGCGTGATCGTAATGTACGCTGGTAAGGTGGTGGAGGAAGCGCCAACCGAGGAGTTGTTCGCGCATCCACGCCATCCTTATACGCTCGGTCTGCTCTCATCTGTGCCGCGCCTGGACGAGCCCCGGCAAGCGGAATTAAAGACCATTGAGGGGGCACCGCCCGACCTGCTCAACCCGCCGGAGGGCTGCCCGTTTATCGCCCGTTGCTCCTTCGCACGCTCCCAATGCCGCACCATGCCTGCGCTTGATCCGCTGCCCAATGCCGCCACGCATCGCAAAGCTTGCTGGGTTGATGTCACTGATCCGCAGGAGCAGGCATACGCGGAGAAGCGGCAGCGGGCCAGGCTTGAGCGGCTCAACAAGCTAACGCCGATCAATGCTACATCTTCAAGTTAATTGTCAAGGAGCCTAAGCAGAATGGTAGATACGTTCGATACGACGCGGGTAGCAAGCGATACACTGATCGACGTGCGCGATCTTAAAATGTATTTTCCGCTGACGCAAGGGGTCGTTTTCCAGCGCACCACCGGCTATGTGCGCGCGGTCGATGCCGTCAGTTTTAGCATTGCGCGTGGGCAAACACTGGGCCTGGTGGGTGAAAGCGGGTCGGGGAAGACGACGATTGGGCGCACAATCGTGCGTCTCTACAAGCCAACGCAAGGCCAAATTCTGCTGGAAAATCAGGATCTAGCCCAGTTGGAGGGTGAGCAGTTGCGCCAGATCAGGCGGCGCGTGCAGATGATTTTCCAGGACCCCTTTGCTTCGCTCAATCCGCGCTACACGATTGGTTCGCTGATTGCTGAACCCATGGCGATTTACAAAACCGCCGCTGCTGATGCCATTCGTGAGCGTACCGAGGAGCTTTTGGAGGTCGTTGGCCTGCGTCCCGAATACGTCGACCGCTATCCCCACGAGTTTAGCGGCGGCCAGCGCCAGCGTATTGCTGTGGCACGAGCGCTCTCGATCAATCCAGAATTCGTGATTGCGGATGAGCCTGTCTCCGCGCTGGATGTCTCGATACGCGCCCAGGTGCTGAACCTGTTGCAACGCTTGCAACGGCAGTTCAATCTGACCTACCTCTTCATCTCGCACGACCTGAGTGTGGTACGCCATGTGGCCGACCGTATCGCGGTGATGTACCTGGGCAAAATTGTAGAGTTGGCGGACCGCGATGATCTCTATGCCGCGCCTAAGCATCCATATACCAGGGCATTGCTTTCCGCTGTGCCTATTCCCGATCCCCATATCGAAAAACAACGTCGACGCATCATCCTCTCCGGCGACCTGCCCAGCCCGATCAACATTCCCACCGGCTGCCGTTTCCACACGCGTTGCCCGATGGCGCAACAGATTTGCCGCGAAGTCGAGCCAACGTTCGAGAGCAAAGGTGGGCGCAACCACTACGCCGCCTGCCACTTTGCCGATAAGCAGGAGGAGTTGGTAGCCGCCAATGGACAAACACAGGAATGACAGCAGTTTTGGTACGTTTTTAGTACCAATTGACTTTGCTTATCAGTAACGGTATGCTAATAGTACATTGCTTGTTGGAGAAGGATGAGGCATAGTCAAGTACCCCACGCAGAAATGCGGGGGCTTGAAGATGGGTTCGCTTGAGAGCCGTCTTCGCAGAAGCCTGGACTTGACCAGTCCCAGCCAGGGCCCCTTTGGGAGCTATCGGGCTACGATATACGATAGCGGCAGTGCCAAAGAACGTACCTTCGGATACGAGGTCAGTCTGAAGCTCTACAACTGCTGAGTTCACCAGCGAGACGGGGTTCGACGCCGTGCTTAGCAGATGTGCAGACCGCTATCATCGACGAGGGCACCATTACTTTGTGCGGAAAAGGGTGCCAGCCATCTCTGACAACGAGGGTCAGACCGCACTTCTGACCCTCCCCCGCAAGGGGTTCTCTCCGGCTCGATGCCGGAGGCATCTTATTCCTCCCGGCTTCGCTGAAGCCAGGGGTATCCAAAAAGAGGACGTCATGAATATTCGGCGCTCCAGAGCGCAAGCGGTATTACTCGCGCTCTCGCTCGTTAGCGTGGTGATCTCAATTTACTTGACGATTGTACACTACCAGGGCGGCCAGGTGGCTTGTACTACGGGTGGTATTGTCAACTGTGAACGTGTGCTTTCCAGCCTGTATTCGGTAGTGCCAGGCACGCAGATCCCGATCTCGCTACCGGGTCTCCTCTGGTTTGCCGTTGCGGCTGTCATCGCGGCCGTGGGCTTGCGCCAACCACAGTTGCGTTTGCCACGCATCTCCATGTTCGTCTGGACGTTGCTCGGCATGCTAACCGTGCTGTACCTGGTCTATGTCGAAATCGTGCGCCTTGACGCTATCTGCCTCTGGTGCACATCGCTGCACATTATCATTTTCATTATGTTCCTCATGTCCGTTATCCGCTTGCAAGCGGGATCGAGTGATGCCGAGGAATATGATGGAGCGGTTCCTGAAAAAGAAGTAGCGCGCAGGTAAGCATAGAAAGGATGAGCTGGCACTGAAAGCCAGCTCATCCTTTCTATGCTTATTCCCATTTAAAAGTGCGAATAGCCACGAACAGAATAATCACTGCCCACGCGACCAGGGTAATGATCGAGAAGGTGGGGAAGGCCGCACTTGCCGCCATGCCCTTTTGTAGCGAATCCGAGAGCGCTGCTGGCGGCAGGATTTGCGCCAGCGCCTCGATGGGTCCCGGCAATTTAGTGATGGGCACGATGCCGCCACCAATCAAGATAAAAACCAGGAAGAGCGCGTTGGCTCCCGCCAGGGTCATCTCCGCACGTAACGCTCCGGCCATTGCCAGACCGAGCGCCGCGAATGTAATGGTCCCCAGAATAATCGCGAGCAGAGTGAGCAGTGGTGAACCCACCGGTTTCCACCCAAAAAAGAGGATGGCAACCCCGACCAGCAGGATAACCTGCACCACCTCCAGCACCAGCACCGAAATGATTTTGGCGAGGATCAGCCCGGTTCGTGGCAGCGGCGAACTGCCCAGGCGCTTCAAAACTCCGTAGTACCGCTCGTACGCGGTAGCGATTCCCAGGTTGACCATGCCCGCCGCGATGATGGCTATCGAGAGGATGCCAGGTAGCAAGAAATTGATCTGGGGGCCGGTGATGCCAGGAATGACCTTGATGGAGGAGAAGGCAATCAGCAGGAACACCGGCAAAATCAGCGTTACCAGGATATTCTCGCCGCGCCGTGCCGTGAGCAGCAGTTCGTATTTTGTTTGCACCAGAATTTGCTTAACCAATGGGGCCGTGTTGCTACTCTCAACGGTATATTCTATGCTTTTTTTTGCTGTCTGTGTTGCCATATTAGTCTCGTACCTCCGATCCTGTCAGGCGCAGGAAAAGATCCTCTAGCGAACCGTGTCCCACGCGCAATTCGGAGAGAGATAGCTGCTGGTCGCGTAACCAGGTAGTCAGTTCTACCAGTGACGTAGGAATATCTTCCGATTCCAGCACGTAGCTGCCAGGGCGCACTTCTTCGGCTTTCGTCACCGATGGCAAGGCAGCCAATTGCTGGCAATCCAGCCCGTTTGGCGCGACAAAACGTACCACGTTGGCGTTTTGTGCGCCGGTCAGGTTGGCTGGAGTGTCGAGGGCGATCAAACGTCCATGATCGATGATGGCGACACGATCAGCCAGACGCTCGGCCTCGTCCATCAGGTGCGTGGTGAGCAGGATGGTCACTCCCTGCTGCTTCAGTTCCCGTACAATCTCCCAGGTTGCCAGGCGCGCCTGCGGGTCCATGCCCGCTGTAGGCTCATCCATAAAGATCATGCGTGGATTGCCGATCAGGGCCACGGCCAGGGCGAGACGACGTTTTTGTCCACCAGAGAGACGACGGCAGTTGGTCTTGAGTGCGCCGCTCAGGCCGACAAGCTCGATTAACGCGTCGACGTTGTGCGGATTTTGATAGTAGCCCGCAAACAGTTGTAGCACCTCTCGCGGCTTGAGCGCGGGATACAGGCCGTCCTGTTGCAGCATGGTCCCTATCTGGTGTTTCAACGCGTTTCCCTGCTTGATCGGGTCGAGGCCAAGCACGCGAATGGTGCCCTGGTCTGGCGAGCGGTAGCCTTCGAGGGTCTCTACCGTAGTGGTCTTGCCCGCGCCGTTAGGACCTAGTAGCGCGAACAATTCGCCGCGTTGGACGCTAAAATTTAATTGATCAACGACTCTATTCGAGCCGTAGCTTTTGCTGAAATTGGCAACGACGATGGCCTCATTGCCCTGGTGCAGTGCCGCTTGCTCGGCCTGCTGGGCCATTTGTGCCGTTGTCTGCGCTTTAGCAGACATAAAACCTTGCTCCTTATAGTGAGATAACGCGATGTGCAAGTTTCTCTCAGCGGGGTCCAGGGGTGGCAGCCCCTGGCGGGGTGTGGGGTGTCCCCAACTCCTCTTTCTCCTTGCCGCCGAAGGCGGCGAAAAAAACGTGCACATCGGGTTAGATAATAACATTGGCACTGTAGACAAAGCTATTCTCTGTATAAAGTACAGCAGTTGCGCCCTACTGACAAGCTCTACGCCAACGCACAACTACCTATTGGCATATCCCTTGCCGCCGTTGCTTCGTGATAATAAGGAGGCCAACTGTTATTATAAGTCGTCACTATATTACCATATCGCTCACTGGCGATATGCAAGAAGTTCCATACAGATAGGAGGTCGAGCCATGTTCGGTATCCTTTGGACGGTGTTCGTCATTCTCCTCGTTTTGTGGGTGATCGGTTTCGTCGCGCACATCGCCGGGTCCTTTATCCACATTCTCTTGATTATTGCGCTCATCGTACTGTTCTACAACCTTTTTGTGGGCGGCCGTTCGCGTCGCAGACTCTAAATTAGCACAAAAGCGCCTTGCACGCGCGCGCTGTCAATGGAGATGCGGGAGGGTATCAAGGGTTGGTAGTCCGTCAGATACCCTCCCGCATCTCCATTGACAATTTCACCTCTCCATGCTATTCTAGTCAAGCCGTAGTTCAGGGGGCGCTGTAATCTATGCGGGTGCCCTGTTTTCGAACGTGGGCTGCCAAATTTACAGACCCCAATAAGCGGGGAAGAGGTTGAGAAGAGAAAAAGCATGGCTGTTAAAATTCGTTTGAAACGTACGGGGATGAAGAAAGCCCCCAGCTATCGTGTGGTCATCGCTGATGCGCGCTCCCCACGCGATGGTCGTATTATCGATAACATCGGCTGGTACAATCCGCGCTTCGAGCCGTCCAAAATCGAAATTAACGAGGAAAAAGCCCTCCACTGGCTTAAAAATGGCGCACAGCCTACCGAGTCTGTCGAGAGCTTGCTTAAACGCACGGGTATCCTGGGGCGCTTTGAAGAGTCGCGATCCGCTTCTGCTGGGGCCTCACAGGCTCAGTAAGTGGTTACCTTATCTGCTAAAGGTTGAGATATGCGTAAGCTAGTTGAGTATATCGCTCAATCCCTGGTCGATGACCCTTCCGCGGTACAGGTGCGCGAAGTGCGCAATGATCGCAACGTCCTGGTGCTCGAATTGCATGTTGCTCCAGATGACTTCGGGAAAGTCATTGGCCGACAAGGGAGAGTTGCAAAGGCGATGCGTGCACTGCTGCGTGCTGGTGGCACGCGCGAGGGCCGTCACACTTCTTTAGAAATTCTGTAACGAGAAATAGCTATACCTATGCCAAAGCAGCAAACCCCCGAATGGGCTGCTATTGGGAAAATAGTGGCCCCGTTTGGCATTCGTGGTGAAATGAAAGTCTTTTCTTGGAGCGATGTGCCTGATCGTTTTCTGTCGCTGAAAGACGTGTATCTCAGCCCAAACTATACCCAACATCGCATTCAATCGGTGCGCCCCTACAAGGGTGAAACGTGGCTCATCAAATTCTCCGACATCGCTGACGCCACTGCTGCCGAGGGCTATCGCAACTGCGAAATGTATATTCCTGCCGACCAGATGGCTGTCCTTCCTCCCGATTCATATTATCAACACGATATCCTTGGTATCCAGGTCCTCACCATGACCGGGGCTGATGTTGGGATTATCGTCGATATTATGCCAACCGGCAGCAATGACATTTATATCGTGCAATCTTCTTCTGGCAAGCAGGTGCTCATCCCTGCGGTCAAAGAGTTTGTCAAACAGGTTGACCTTATTCGCCATGTGATGTATATTGAACCTATCGGCGGTCTGATCGATGATGATGCCGTTGACGATGAGTCCGATGCGTCTGTACCAGATGGCGGGGAGTAATCTGCGTTCTCAACGTTTTCTGGGACTTTGCTTCTTGAAACCGATATGTACTTTGGTACGTATAGTAATTATAAGCTCGATCATCTTTTCAGTGATATTGAGGCTTGTACCTGTTGCAACATTGCGTTGGGAGGTGTCTTATGTCGTCGTCTAGCCACACGCTTACATTTGGTGATGTCTGTCGAGCAATTGCTGAAGGGCAGATTCCCTCGGCTATTGAAGGTTCGGTCTATCAGATCAACGCTTTTGAACTGCGCCGCTACCTCAATGCACTTAGTCCACTCCCGTCTATTTCAACCGAACCCTTTCCCGAGTCATTGTATGGAAGTTCGTCTAGTTGGTCTCCCAGCGCACCAAACACATTCTCTTAGGCCGTCGGGCCTTTTTTTGTGCCCATTGTTTCATGCCGAGAACAGGAGTGCAGAGGACGGAGTCCTTTGCCAGAGGAGTGGGGTATTCCCACAAATCCCCTCCCCCCTTTTTCTTGATTTGAACAAGAGTGGTTGCGTTAGCCCGCAGCAAGGACTATAATACGTCGTGAGCAAGCAGCACAGGTCATTGAACAAATGGCCTCTCTCGTGCTCTCTACGTGCTCACAACGAGCTAATACATACGCGTAGGAGCAAGCTACGCCTGTTGAGGGGAAATTTTCATGGAGCCTATTGATTCCGATCTTGAATATGCCGCGCGTAAATCGCAATATGACACCCATCCTGAGAAACGCTTTAACTGGTTATATATTTTTCCCGTCCTGGGAGTGGTCTGGCTGCTCTACCTGGTAGCCGCTGCCATCTTCCAACTACCAGTCACCGGCGTCGTCGATGATGTCATGGTGCTTATGATCCTTCTGCTCGCCGTGATGGTCGGCCTGATGTTTTGGGCCAACGCACCGCGTAGCCACCAGTAATCATTTTCTCACACGCAACATTAATGGGGTGGGATGGACTGGCAACCGCAGGTTGC
>DATAYF010000558.1:0-6319 GCA_036272735.1 Ktedonobacteraceae bacterium | reverse complement strand
TGTGGGAAGGAGGAAGGGCACGAGCGGCTTGCCACGCCGGGTCTGCCCGCATGCGGCGCAGGCGTTTGTGTCCTTCCGCGAGCACGGCATTGTAGAGCTGGCGGCCTGCTTCCAGGTGCCCCCTGAGGCGTTTGGCCTGGTGCTCGTTCACCACGAGAGGCAATTCCAGCAGAAAGGTCGGAGTCCGACGAGGAAGCTCCCCAGTCTCCTGGGCGATGCGCCTACGCTTCGTTCGTTTCGCTCGTTTCGCTGCCATCCGTCTGCCTTTCCGGGAAAAGAATGTCTGTTCTAACTGTATCAAACCCGAAGGGGTCTGTCAAGCATTTCGCTGGGTTGCAAGCGATCCAGCCCCTCTCCTCCCTCATAAGAGGAACGGCGCTTCATCCCCCGGTTGAAACACGGGGGCTTTCGCGCTCCGATTTCTGTAACGTCCTCCGGCTTCATTCGAGGCTACATACTGGTGCCTTTGCTGTCCTGCTCTCTGGCGGCAGGTGGATCACGCGCTACTATCCATTGGAGCGGATTCCTCTTTTCGTGAAGGGGGGGTAGTATGCTTCTAAGGACGGAGCCAGGCGTATCCACCGATAGTGAAACAACGTGGGATCAGTTGATTGTAGAAATCTATCCCGGACATGGTGGACATGGTGGACATGGTGGACATGATGGTCAAAAGATTGTGCACCAGGACAGGCATCATACGGGGATCATTCGTGTCGAAGAGACGCAAGATGCTCTCTCTATTACGACGGAAAATATTCTAGGAACACCGATCATTCGTCTTATCGGTGAGCCGAAGACCTGCTTCTTAGACGGAAAGCGTTCAGACGTGTAAGCTCTTCTACGTGAGTTAAGCATAGTGTTGGGCTTTGGATGGAGGGAGAAAAATGCATTATAATGATTAGTATCTCACCTAAGGAGCATGCCATGATTCATAAAAGCTCGCGGCGGCTGCGCCCGATTCCCTTCAACGCCGTTCAGATAGATGACGATTTCTGGTCCCCACGTATTCAGCTGGTACAGGAGCAAACCATTCCGTATCAGTACCAGCAGTGCCAGGAGACAGGGCGCATCGACGCGCTCCGCCTTGGCTGGCAGCCAGGGCAGGAACCCAGACCACATATCTTTTGGGAATCGGATGTCGCAAAATGGATTGAAGCTGCAAGCTATAGCCTGGCTCTTCGTCCTGATCCAGCGTTGAACTCACTGCTTGACCAGGTGATTGATCTCCTGGCAGGAGCGCAGCAACCAGATGGCTATTTAAATGTCTACTATACCGTTGTAGAACCAGGGAAACGCTGGACCGACCTGCGCAATTCACACGAATTGTATTGTGCAGGACACCTGATCGAGGCTGCCGTGGCACATGTGCAGGCGACGGGGAAGCGCACGTTACTAGACATTGTGCAGCGCTATGCCGACTATATCGCCACAATTTTTGGTCGAGAGCCCGGTCAGAAGCGCGGCTATAGTGGACATGAGGAGATAGAACTGGCGCTGGTCAAGCTTTACCACGTGACGGGGGAACAAAAATACCTGGATTTGAGCAGCTACTTTGTGGACGAGCGCGGCCAGCAGCCGTTTTATTTTGAGCAAGAAGCGCAGAAACGGGGCACTCCAGGCTTCTTCGGCGTTCAGCTTCCCAATCGAGAGGAGCAAAAAGAGGCTTTTCGTGAATATAACCAATCTCACCAGCCGGTACGCGAACAACGCGAAGTGGTTGGTCACGCGGTGCGTGCGATGTACCTGTATTGTGCGATGGCCGATCTGGCGCTGGAACTGGGTGATGAATCTCTGGCCTATGCCTGTTATCAACTCTGGCAGCACCTGACCACAAAGCATATGTATATTACGGGCGGTATTGGCAGCTCAAAAGAGAATGAAGGCTTTACCACCGATTATGATTTGCCCAATGAGTCCGCCTATGCTGAGACGTGCGCGGCGGTGGGACTGGTGTTCTGGGCGCATCGTATGGTGCATCTCGATTGCGATAGGCGCTATACGGATATACTTGAGCAGGCGTTATACAACGGGGTGCTTAGTGGCATTTCGCTGGATGGCAAAAAGTTCTTTTATGACAATCCACTTGCTAGCGATGGTCATTTTCACCGCCAGGAATGGTTTGGCTGCGCTTGCTGTCCTCCTAATATCGCGCGTTTGCTCACATCTCTTGGTCAGTACATCTACTCCCAGAGTGATGCAGCAGTTGTGATCCACTTGTATACGAGCAGCAAGGCGAGCCTACGGGTTGGTGAACAGACGATGACCCTGCGACAACGCACAAACTATCCTTGGGATGGGGCGGTACGTATTGAAATCGACGCAGAACGGCCCACGACCGTTGCTATCGTATTGCGCATTCCTGGCTGGTGCGAAACGCCTTCATTGCGCGTCAATGGCGAAGCTATCTCTTTAAAGCAAGGAGTGTATAAGGGTTACGCCCGTGTTGAAAGAACCTGGCAGACAGGCGATGTAATTGAACTAGACTTGCCGATGCAGATCACCCGTAACTATGCTCATCCGCTGGTTCGCGCGGACAGAGGGCGTGTGGCGCTGAAGCGTGGGCCGATAGTCTATTGTCTGGAGGCTGTAGATCACAACGCACCGTTGCAGATGTTGGCACTTCCGGCCGCTGCACCCTTGCAGGCGAGCTATGAACCAGATCTGCTGAATGGTGTCGTCATCATACAAGGTATGGCGCAATGTAGCGATGAAACCGGCTGGGTTTCTACGCTCTATCGAACGGAGCGACCGCAGTCCAGCGAAACCAATGTGACTGCTATTCCTTATTTTGCCTGGGATAACCGTCAGCCAGGAAACATGCGTGTGTGGATACGTGAGATGGATTGATTTTGGCTATACCGTATTCCCTGGTCATACTCGTGGAGCGTGTACCACAACGAGACGCTGGTCATTGATGGCCAGCGTCCCCACTTGATAGATAGGGACCTTTCACGATGCCATGCCGATAGTTGTGTAACGATTTCTCTCTCTCAAAAGCCAAACCACAGAAGCAGAATGATACTTGAAACCGCTCCTGCTCCTTGTAGGAATTTCTTCCACAGAGAAGATCATTGATCATTGGTGCGTTCTCCACTGGTTCTTTCTTTTGATGCAATGAGTGCAGCGAATCCGTCCAGGATGCGTTCCAGTCCGAAGTGGAAAGCAAATTCAGGACTCATTGCCCCTTGATATTCCTGTCCGGCAGATGTTCCGACCCGTGTTGCCACAGGGAAACGCGTTGGGTCGATGAGTTTTTCGAGCAATGGGGCATGGGCGACCCACCATTCTTCCTCCGTCATCCCGGTGTCCTGTTGGGTCCGATCACGCATGGCCTGAGCACGAGCCGTTCCTTCCACATGGGTCAGAAGCAAGGTGAGCACGGCATCCATCTCCACGTCACTGAGCCCGAGCTGGTCGAGTGGGCGCAGTTCGGCTTCATATTTGAGAGCTGCATGAGGGCCAAGGATGGAGCGTCCTGTGGCGATCTGCAACATCCAGGGGTGTCGGTGGTAGAGATCCCAGTTGCGTTGTGCAATGAACCGGAGCGCATCGCGCCAGCCTCCCGGCTGCTGCGATGGACTTTCGACGGTTTCATAGAGTTCCCTGTAAGCGGTATCGAACATGAGGTCAATGAGGTCCACCTTACTTGGAACATGGGTGTACAGCGACATGGTTCCCATGCCCAACCGCCCGGCCACATTGCGCATCGAGAGCGCGTCTGCGCCCTCAGAATCCGCGATTTCCATGGCGGTCGTCACAATCTCTTTCACGGTGAGACCGGAGCGCCCCGCTTCGGTTCGAGATCCCCAAAGCAGAGCCAGACTCTTGGGCGGTGGAAGGTGTTTCTGGTTCACAACGCTGTTCTCCAACTGGTACTCAATCAATCATATGGCTGTCTTGACACCATTGTACCATACATCGTACGATGTACGGTACGTAGTACGATAGCAACACGGATAGTTGCCTGGCAGGGGAGTCATTCCGCAGAAACCACAGAAACAAGAAAGGACAATACCTATGGAACACAGCGTCTCCGCCATTGCTGCTCATCGGGTGTGCAAGCGATATAAAGACGCCAAAGAGAAAGCTGCCCTCAATGGGTTCGATCTGGAGGTGCAGTCTGGGACGATCTGTGCCTTGCTTGGTCCCAATGGGGCCGGAAAGACCACGGCAGTGAAAATTCTGTCCACGTTGCTCCGGCTCGACGAGGGTCAGGCCAGCGTCGCCGGGTTCGATGTGACGACACAGGCACGACAGGTGCGTGAGCACATCGGACTGGTCGGCCAATACGCTGCCGTTGATGAGATTTTGACAGCCCGCCAGAACTTGGTGCTGTTCGCGCGACTGAACCATCTCTCCAGCCACGTGGCCACACTTCGCGCAGACGCCTTACTGGAGCAATTCGCATTGACAGAGACAGGCAAGGCGCCAGTCAGTACGTTCTCCGGTGGCATGCGTCGCCGCCTGGATCTTGCCGCGAGCCTGATTGTCTCGCCTAGAGTGCTCTTTGTGGATGAACCGACCGCTGGACTCGACCCAGCGGGACGACGAGAGGTGTGGGCCGCCATTCGATCTCTGGTCGCGACCGGTACCACGGTGTTGCTGACGACCCAGTATTTGGAGGAGGCCGATCAGCTTGCTGATCGCATCTGCATGCTCAAGGAGGGACGCGTCATTGCCGAAGGAACCCCGGATTCGCTCAAGTCAGCCCTGGGTGGAGATTGGCTTGATATTGTTTTACGTCCCGACAACGATATCAGCGTCGTGGCGCACGTCGTGAAGCCTGTTGTCCAAGGCGACATTGACATCGATAGCCAGAGCAACAGAATCAGCGTCCCCATTACCGATCGGACCAAGGCCCTGGTCGCTGTGGCGATGGCGCTCTCGGAGGCAGGGATCGAACCAGAAGATCTCACACTTCGTCGACCCACCCTTGATGAAGTCTTCCTTCACCTCATCGGTCCTGCTGGATCAGAGAACACATTGGAGGTAGCATCATGAACCCAACACTTCATCCATCTGCACGCGTTACTCAAGCCAGTTCGCCCCTCGTGCGGTTCGGTTGGGCCATAGCCGATGCCTGGATCATCACCCGCAGAGATCTCACGCACTGGCAACGCCAACCTGCAACGGTGATCATGGGGTGGTTTTTCCCGGTCATGATTGTGCTGATGTTCGGGCTGCTCTTCGGTGGCGCCATTCGTGTGCCAAATGGTGGAAGTTACTTCGAGTTTCTGATGCCTGGCATGTTTGCCACGACGATGCTCTTTGGTCTCGAAGCGACGATGATTGCCGTGACGACTGACGCCTCCAAGGGCGTCACCGACCGATTCCGGTCATTGCCGATGAGCGCATCAGCCGTTGTTTTGGGGCGCTGCATCGCGGATATGCTCAACTCCCTTGGGGGATTGACTATCATGATTGGGGTTGGACTGCTTCTGGGATGGCATTGGCATGCTGGGATGGCAACAGCACTTGCTGCAATCGGCCTGCTTCTACTCCTGCGTTTTGCCCTTCTCTGGGTTGGGATCTTCTTCGGGTTACAAGCCCGTGGACCTGAGTCGGTCACCTCGGTGCAAATCCTGGTCTGGCCAATTAGTTTTCTCTCGAATGCCTTCGTGGACCCATCTACGATGCCACCTTGGTTGGGAACAATTGCCCAGTGGAATCCGCTCACCGCGACCACCTCGGCCATCCGACAACTCTTCATGAATCCTGGGTGGCAGGCAGGTTCCTGGAGTTCCGAGCATGCAGTGCTGCTGGCAATTGTTTGGCCCATTCTGCTTGCTGCCATCTTCCTTCCACTTTCGGTGCGAGCCTACCGCAGGCTCAACCGTTAGCAGAGCCATGATATCGGCGGGGTTCGTCATTCATTCCGAACTCCGCCAGAGAGTTAAATCTCTCATAGCTCAAGCTTTCTACCAACTAGCGGCAATTCACCCACTGGCTTTAGCCATGTGGGTGAATTGCCGCCCGCCCGTAGGCGGTCTCAACTGTTGACGTTTATTCTCTAATTGGCTATAATTAGAAACATGAAAACGTTTGAGTATCGCCTCTTTGTGAATACGGAACAATCTCACTTGCTCATGCAGTGCTTGATCGAGTCTCGCATCATTTACCATGAAATGCTTGAGGCTACCAAGCAGCAGTATGAAGAAAAAGGCACATTCCCCACAAAGTACGATCTGACTGCACGGTTTAAAGGCCGTGGTGGTGAGCATGTACCAGCAACCACCGTACAAATGTTGGCAGATCGTCTCTCCAAATCGCTCAAACGTTTTCTTGCTTGCAAGGAACTTGCCATAAAGGTTGGGTTCCC
>DATAYF010000557.1:0-9854 GCA_036272735.1 Ktedonobacteraceae bacterium | reverse complement strand
ACCCTGGATCAAGATCATCTCATTCCCTCGTGTGCCCGGGCGGTCATGGCCTGGGAAGGTGCGGAGGCGCGCCTGCGGGCTGCCAACGCTCGGGTTCTCCAACGGGCGAAAGAGGGGCAGTCGTTGCCCCGAAGCTTTGGTGTCCCCAGAGCCAGAGCCCGTCGGCCTCAACATCTCGAGCGAAACGACACCAGAGCCAGTGCTCCTCGCCCGTCGAGGACACCTGGAAGCGTGGAAGCGCCGCTCAGAACCCCCGCTGCTTTCGCACGGGGAGCTTTCAGAATACGTACAAAGGGCAGATTTAAGCAATAGCCTTCTGCTGCACAGGTGCAGCAAATTTGAGTTGAAGAACGAACGTCAGTAGCGAAAGTGCTACACACAGGATGCCGCCAATGGCAAGCGTCATCTGTGAACCAAAGGTGCCAGCAATCCAGCCAGCAGTGAGATTGCCAAAGGGAGCCAGACCAAACAAAATGAGCGCGAGAATACTCAGCACCCGGCCCCGCATCTCTTCCGGCACCAGCGTTTGTACAGCAGCATTCGCAATAGTCGATGACATTACGGTACAGCTCCCCACCACGATGAGCCAGAAGCTTGCCATTTGGAGGTTCGGCGTCATAGCAAACGCTGCACAGGCAAGGCCACCAATGACACAGGCCCAAAGGAGCATACGCACACCATTGCTCATACGTCGACTCGCGAACACCACGAGCACAGAACCAACGAGGGCACCGATGCCAGCGGCGGAATTGAGCACACCTAACCCACCAGCGCCAATATGAAAAACGTCACGCGCAAAAATCGGCAAGAGTGTTATATATGGGAATACTAGAAAAGCAATTAACAATTGCAAAAACAATAAAAGCATAAGCTTCGCACTATGAAATGTATACGTCAATCCTTCATTCATGCCCTGCCAGAGGCTTTTTTCACGAGATGATTCGCTATTGTGTTGTACAGGATGCATGAAGAATAAAGGAATAACCACAAAAACATAGCTGAGCATATTGAGATAATAAGAACCAGCTATGCCTACCAGGGCGATAGAGAGACCACCAACGGCGGGGCCAATCACACGCGAAAGATTAAATTGCACTGAATTGAGTGCAATCCCTTGCTTAAGATCTTCAGCAGGAACCAGATCCCCAATAAAAGCCTGCCAGCCTGGAAAGCCAACGCAGCTACATACACCGTTAATAAGAGCCATGCATATGATCTGCCAAACGGTCACAATATGGAGCGTCGTCGCGATTCCAAGGTAGAGCGCTGTGAGCATATACACAATCTGGACCACAATCACCAGGCGCTGACGATTGAAACGATCAACAATCACTCCACCAAACAGTGAAAATACAATATTTGGAGCAGTGGCAGCGAATGCAACCAGTCCTAAGAGGAGCGCAGAATTGGTCATTTGTAAGACCTGCCAACTCTGGCCAATAGACTGAATCCAGAAGCCCATACTGGAAAGAAACGAACCGAGGATGAACACACTAAAAGTTTTGTTAGAGAGCAAATGAAAAGACGAACGAGCTTGAACCTGAGAGCGTCTTTCAGCACGAACCATAACCTTCACGAACAGAAATCCTTTCCAATTACAAAGAAAACATATTTTTTAAACCTTAAAAAGAAGAGGTGAAATCTTAATTTTTGCTTAGAAATTTATTAATATTCATTTTAATGTGTGCTCCCCAAAAAACACAATGTGCAGAATAACTACAAAAAGCGAAGTTCATGTGTTCAGCTTATTAACGCGAAAATTAAGAAGAATACCCACAAGTCCCAAAAAATTTGCTCGTAACGCCTGAAAATGCTATGATGGATAGGGAAATTACTAACATAAAGCATACGTTTCTCTCTATAAAGTAAAACAGTGTTGAACTAAAAATAGGTATTACTCCTTCTTAATACTATACTGCTCATAAATGCTCTTGTGAATGTTATGTGCAATTTTCTGGGGTGAGGTGGGACAGGATGTCAGGCAGTAAGACGAGAGGGGGAAAACAATGGGCAACATACATTCTTCAACCTGGTTTACTATGCCAGGCTTTTATATTGGGCTGGCGTGCTGCCTGCTTGTCGGTGCAGCCATCGCTCTGTATGTGATGCTGCGTAAGCGTAAAGCAATGTGCACTTCCTCTCAGCCACCAGCATCCGCAACGCGCAACAAGACAACCAGCCTACTCCCTCCACCACGCTCGATGTCGGGCATCGTGCCCCCGTTTGCCTACGAAGATGAGTCGCCCTGGGCCTGGCTAGAGTACAAAAGCGGCAATTTTCTGGGACAACGTCTCGCGCTGAAACGCACGATAGCCACTATCGGGCGCGATGAAGAGTGTGATATCTGGCTGGATGATGAGATGGCTTCGTGGAAGCACGCAGAGCTAGCATGGACACCAGAGCAGGCGTATCTGACCGATTGTGAAAGCCTCAATGGCACCATGCGTAACAAGCATAAAGTGCGCGGGACCACGATGATCAACAGCAACGATATCATCACCATCGGGACGCATAGCTTCCTCTTCATTACCGAGGCGCAAAAAATCGAGCCCGTAGAAGATGATCCCCTGACTCGACACACGTGGCGCTCAGCACAAGACTTGATGACGCCAAGCGCGAAGCAGGAGATCGTGACGCAAGATCCCAACACGCCACGCCCAAGTATGCTCAACACTGATGGCGAGTTACAAATAGACGATGGTGAGATGGCAGGCCGCACGATTGTACTCAACCAGCCACTGCTCACGGTCGGACGCGATACCAATTGCCACATTCTCCTCGTGGATGCCTCCATCTCACGCCAACATGCCCAATTTCTCTCTCAGATAGATGGAGACTACGTGCAAGATCTCGCAAGTCGTAACGGCACCACCGTCAATGGAGAAGCGCTATCCGCACCACGGCGCCTGCAAACGGGCGATATCGTTGGGATCGGCAATATCCACATGACCTATACGGCCACACCAAGGACCCCTTTGCCGCAGCCGCGAATAGACATCTCCCCATCACGGCCGGGCATGCTCCACAGCGGCCCCGTGCCCCTGCGCCTGCCCAGCCGCCAGAAGTAAGCGACAACCTCACGCGCCAAAGCGGTTGCGCACGAGCAGCTCGCCGGGTTCGCCCGCTGCCGAAATACGCTTCAGGGCCAGCGAGATGCGATTGTCAGGGTTGAGCGCGTCCCAATAGGCATTCAACACCGCCTGGGCGTTTCCTTGCAAAGGCAGCACCAGCGGATCACCAGCAAAGCTCGGCAAGGGGCTACCGTCACTAGCATAGGTCGTCAGGCCAACGCCGAAGCCAGCGGGTGGTGACGCGGGACGATAGATGAAGCGATCAGTGAGCGCGGGATTGAAAGGGTTGGCCTTTAATAGACCGAGCGTAAGCTGCGCGTACGATTCGCGCAGATCCAGCAAGCCGGTGATGCGCGGCGTATAATTGGGCGCGTCTGGCTCGCGTTCGCGCATTGCCATCGCCGCCTGGAAGTTCCCTCCTGAGGCCAGCATGTCGTAGAGCGTACGCGTCTGATCCCCGTTGCTTACCAGGTAGAGACCAGGCAGTTCAAGCATCGCCTCGTAAATAATCAGGCTGGGATCAGCAACCAGGGTGGGATTAACCGGCTCCGTTTTGAGCATCGTCCCATCCTCGATTACAAAGCGCCGGTTGCGGCTATTGTCGCTACGTCCCATAATCCAGTAGAGCAACAGCCAGGCATCATCGACAGCAGAACGCCCGATTACCAGGCCACGTCCCGGATAGGGGTTATTGCGAAGATGCTGTTCAAAATTCTGGGTAGCAATTTCAAGAGCGTGCATATACTATTCACCGTTCCATACGAAGGCAGGCTAATGGATCGAGCGCCAACAATGGTTTTCCCTGACCTGGATAGACATAATGTACACGCAAACCACGCAAGAAATGGAGCATTTCTGCAACCCGACGATGGTCGGAGCCGCAGCGCAGGATAGGCGTGCGACGACCCATAGCGATAACTGTATCACTGCAAAGAAGTTCGGCCGTAGATGGATTGTAGAGGCAAAGGCTATCAGGCGAATGGCCGGGGCTGGCAATGACGCGCCACTGGGCATTGGCAGGCAATTCGGCTCCATCCTCCAGCCAGCTATCGATAAAGCACAACTGGCTCTCGAATGCAGCGGGCAGTAGCCCTCCATGCTGCCAGGCATGGGGAAAAGAGTGCAACATACGACGCTGAGAATGCACCACCTGGCGTAACGGCGCGGCTGCCGCGATGGGTACATCACAGAAACGCCGCAGTAAAGCCAGGCCCGCAGTCTGGTCGGTATGAAGATTCGTCAAAATAACCAGCGCAATGTCAGTCAGGGAGCGACACAAAATATGTTCAAGATAGTCTTGCAACAGCAAGACATGTTCCTCAGAATGAGGATCTACGATCACGAGGCGCTCGCCAGGTAAAAGATACATGTTTGCCAGTGCAAAGCGATCAGTAATGGTGTGTACCTGGCGCGGTAAAAGCGTGAGCTGCGCTGGTGGTACAAAATCCGCGGTATTCGGCTGCAAGCCAACCCTCCACAAATACAAGGCCTTGTAAGATGTATCCTACCATTGTTGGTCAATATAAGCCAGCAACAAGCTTGAACAGTGCATTTTGGCGGGAGGGTACATATAGCCCGATTGGGTACTAGATTTTCGCATGACATATGTTACAATAAAACTGTGGTGAAGGGACAGAGCGCCCGTGGGTAAGTTATATCCTATATGCCCCGGTTTCGTTCCGCCATCCGGTCAATGCTAGGACAGACTGCCCTAAGCCACAGAGATAGCTTGATGCCGCAGCATGTGGCACATGGGGCTAGCTCGTCAAAATTGTTCTATCGAAGAAAATGTCATTTGTTGTTTGGGCGGAACGAACATACAAAGAAGGGAAATATTACCCATGGTGTCCTACAACGGCTATCAGGACCGGATCCTCACTTGCCGCGATTGTGGAAACGAATTTACATTTACCGCTGGTGAGCAAGAGTTCTTTGCCAGCAAGGGTCTAACCAACACACCTGGTCGCTGTCCTGATTGCCGCGCAGCCCGCCGTAACGGGCAGGGCAACCGTGCCCCTCGCTCCCGCGAACAGTACGATGCTATCTGCGCATCCTGCGGACAGCCAACAACCGTTCCATTTATGCCGCGCGAAGATCGCCCGGTCTATTGTAGCGATTGCTTCCAGAGCATTCGCGCATCGCGCTCCGGCAACAACTACGGCAACCGTGATGGTGGCTACGACCGCCGCTCATCAAGCCAGGATCGCAACGACCGCTGGTAATCGCCATCAGCACACCAACAGGGGGTAATTCCGTCGGGAATTACCCTTTTTATTTGGGGAACGACCCCCGCAAGGAAGGCCGCTACCATATACGAAGGACGCGGCTTCGCTGTCTATGGTAGCGATCCTCCCTTGCGGGGGTCGTTCTCTGTTGTGTTATACTGGTAGCAACGATAATCGCATCCTCGGGTATTGGAGGTTCCCTAATCTTATGACGCTTACCGATGGGCAATGGCCCCACTATACCTACATTGTCCCGCATATTTATACAAAAGCCAAACTTCAACTGACTGGCCTCGGCATCTACACCCCCAAAGGGGTCATCACCAACGACTTTTTTGCCTATATTTCGACCCGCCTGGGTAGCCCGCGTAAGGCTGAAGACCTCGAACGCGTCACCGGCCTCGTCACCCGCCACGTGCGCGCCAGTACACTCGATCTCTGCCGCAAAATGGCAGGCGCAGATGCACCAGGGCTGATCGATGATCCCAGCACCCCACGCGAAGAAACGCTGGTTGATATGGCGGTCGTCGCCGCACAACGAGCCCTCGCCTGCGCGGGACTTGAAACCTCAGATATCGATACCGTCATCGGTGCCTCATCCTCAGATAACGATGCCTTCCCAACGGTTGCCGGACTGGTCGCCACACGCCTGGGTATGGGGCCAATCCGTGCGACGATGCTGCGCGGTGCCTGCGCGTGTCAGACAGAGGCCTTTCAAATCTGCGCAGAGGTGTTGACAGCCAGTACCGCGCAACGCGTCTTGCTGGTCACCGCTGAAGGCTTGCTGCCCAATATTATGAACGTGCTTGATTGGAAAACTAGCTCACTCTTCGGCGAGGGCGCGGCAGCTTACATCCTTGAACGCAGTGATGAAGCTGCATATATCATCAATGGTGCGGATGCACGTCAGGCACAATCACTGTTATATCAGACCCCATTGCGTAAAGATGTCGTCGAGATGGCTGAAGTGGATCTGAAAATTCGCCAGTTGTACAACGAGGGCAAAGGCCAGGAACTCAACGAATACCTTTCACAATACATGGTCGGCTATACCAGGATGGACGGCAAAGCGGTATTTCGCGAAGCGCCGCGTGCGATGGCGGAAAGCCTGGATGCACTACGTCGCCACTCACAACTCTCACCCGACGATATTGCACACATCGTACCGCACCAGGCCAACTCACGCATCACGCGCCGCCTGGGCGAACTCCTCGTCAAAGATTATGGTTGGCCCGAAGCGACCATGAGCAAGCTGGTCGATAATTTTCGCTATTATGGGAACCTCTCAAACGCCAGCATCGCCACGGCCCTGTCCGAATTGCTCCAGCGAGAACAACTTCAAGATGGACAATGGATGGCGCTACCCGCAGTGGGCGGTGGTATGAACTATGGCTGCTGGCTCGTTCGCTACCACGACCTGAAAAACGTCGCCGCAGTGGCCGGTTAGGCGTAGCATTATGAGCGTAAGTAGTATCACGGGCGAAAAGTACATTGATATGCATGTATGTGTCCCGGACACATACATGCATATCAATGTAAGATATACATAATCTTAACCGATACAACACCATATCTTAACCGCTCGCATGCTATACTCATAGCATAAATGTAGTCTGGATATAATAGCGCAAGGACCGGGCCAGAGGAGGAGGCACGGTTGACGAGGTGGAGGCTGTTCGGAGCTTGAGTCAGCGGGGAGCCTTCAGGGGCGATCACACTCCTGAGAAGGGAGCGCACAAAACTGGTTGGTAACAAGCAGGCCAAAACGCTCTCAGTGATGTAGTGGACAAAACAGTACAGATTTTTTGGCTAACACCAGGCGCGTTTTTTATGCCGCCTTCGGCGGCAGGGAAAGGGATGCGTGAGGACACCCCACACCCCGCCAGGGACTACAGTCCCTGGACTCCACTCTTTGTGGGAACTCCCCACTGAGATGAGAGCTGCCGCCCCTGGACTCCGCGAACAAACTTGCGCGTTGGGTTAGCTAGGTGCCGTTTTGCCTCACATCACGAGACAGAAAGGATACCACCTTATGTGCGGTATCATTGGCTACGTTGGCACGCAAAGTACCGACGTCACTTCCATATTGCTCGATGGCCTGCGCAAACTTGAATATCGCGGCTACGACTCCGCTGGTATCGCGGTCCTGACGACAAGCGGAACATTAGAACTACATCGTCAGGCCGGAAAAATCGCCAACCTCATCAATGCCGTCTCCAACGGATCGCATCCCGACGATGGCACCCTCGGCATCGGCCATACCCGTTGGGCCACGCACGGCCGCCCCAACGACACCAACGCCCATCCCCATCCCGACAGCACCGGAACGCTGTCGGTAGTACACAACGGCATCATCGAAAACTACATGCAGCTTCGGCAGGAATTGGCGCAGGCTGGACACACCTTCAAATCAGAAACCGACACCGAAGTGCTGGCCCATCTCATCGAGGTGTCCTACTTCGGTGCCGCGAAGCACGACCTGACCAGCGCGCTTCGCCTGGCCCTGCAACGCGTCAGAGGCACTTACGCCGTCGCAGTCGTGAGCAAGGAGCACCCCGACCTGCTGGTTGGGGCGCGTTGTAGTAGCCCGCTGATCGTGGGTCTGGGCGAGAACGAGCAATTCCTGGCCTCCGACATTCCCGCCATCCTGAAACACACGCGCCAGATCATGGTGCTGGACGAACACGAAATCGTCACCCTACGCCCGCACGAGGTAACGATCACCACGCTGGATGGGACGCCCGTGCGGCGCGAACCGCTCACCATCGATTGGGACATCGAGTCCGCCGAGAAGAACGGCTACCCCCACTTCGCTTTAAAAGAGATCAACGAGCAGCCCGAAGCCATGCGCCGCTCACTCCTGGGACGCGTCCAGGGCGGCAAGCTCCAATTGGCGGAAATGGAACGCATGCGCGAAGCCGGACTCCTTGAGCAGGTGCAGCGCATCATCATCGTCGGCTGTGGCACGTCGTACCATGCCGGTCTGCTGGCAAAATACGCTATCGAGCAATGGGCGCGCATTCCTGTAGAGACCATCACCGCCTCCGAGTTCCGCTATTGTGAACCCATTGTCGGACCTGAGACGCTGTGCATCGCGGTCACGCAGTCGGGTGAGACGCTCGACACGCTAGTCGGCATTCGCCAGGCACGCGAGCATGGTGCGCCAGTGGTGGCGATCACCAACGTCGTTGCCAGCGCCATTACGCGCCTGGCCGATGCCGTGTTGTACATGCAGGCGGGCCCAGAGATTTGTGTCGTTGCCACCAAGTCGTTCATCACCTCGATGAGCGTGCTCTACCTGCTTGGCCTCTACCTTGGGCAGTTGCGCGGGCGCATCACAGCGGGGCAGATGGAGCAATTTCTGGTCGCGCTAGAGGAGATCCCCTACCAGATCCAGGAGATTTTGCAGGCAGCCGTCCAACCAGACGACGTGATTGAGCCACTGGCGAAACGTATGGCGGGTTGCAGCAGCATGATGTACGTTGGGCGTGGCGTCGGCTATCCCATCGCAATGGAAGGGGCGCTAAAGCTCAAAGAGATCTCCTACATCCATGCCGAAGCCTTTCCGGCCGGTGAACTTAAGCACGGCTCCATTGCCCTGCTCGACCCGCAAACGCCGCTGGTCGGCATCGCCACGGACTCGCACGTTTACGAGAAGGTGGTCAGCAACATTCAGGAGGTGCGGGCCAGGGACGCGCACATCATCGTCGTTGCAACGCGAGGGGACGAGAAGATCCGCCAGCACGCCGACGATATCCTCTACGTCCCACACACACTAGAGGTATTCAGCCCCTTGCTGGCAAGCATCCCGCTGCAACTCTTCGCCTACCACGTCGCCGTGGCACGAGGCTGCAACGTTGACCAACCCCGCAACTTAGCCAAATCAGTCACGGTGGAGTAGAATAGGAACGTTGCAAATTCATCTTGTAGGTTTAAAATAAAGCCTTACACTGAAAATAAAGTTTTACACTCAACAAATCTTAAAGATAGTGGATGTAAAATATCGTTTTACCAATGATAATAAAATCTTACAATTTCACACCGAACGTCCTGGCAACCACTAACAGTGCTTGCCAGGACGTTTCTACAGATGCGTGATCAAGTTCATTGTGTCGAGCATAAAGAAAGGTTACTGAATAACATGAGCGAAGATGTGCATCGTACCACCTATTGTAGCGGGTAATGTGACGGTTGTCACAGTCTTGCTTTTTTGGAGGGCAACCTGAGCAAAGAACAAATAATTGTTCAGGTCTTGTTGACCATCTCTGGTATTGCGGTACGGCATTGTAACGACAACGTTGTTCCCGAAGGCTGGTTGCGCCTTGTTGCCGTTCAGAGTCCAATCAGTCATACCTAAGGTGAAAGTTTGCGTACTCCCGTCGTAGTAATGAATGGTTGCGGTCCCTGATGAATTCCCATTGGTCGCAGAACCCAGGAAGGCTAATGTCGTAGCTCCTGAGGGATCACCAGCAGCCGAAAAAGGTACGATCGTTTGATGCTGCACAGTAAAATTATCTGACACATTTTCGGGATCGTTAGTCCAGGGGAAGTAGATGCC
>DATAYF010000556.1:0-4782 GCA_036272735.1 Ktedonobacteraceae bacterium | reverse complement strand
CCAGACTCTCCTGATAGGCCAGGCGCAACTGTCCCGCCTCTTCTGCCGAGAGCGCCAGCCACTGTATGACTCTGGTAGCCGCAAAGTGGCTTCCCGACCGGCGCACCCGCTGCCTGGCGTCCAGCAGTTGCGGCAAAAGCTTCGCTCTCTCTTGCCGGACCGTGTAGTAGACGACGTTACAGAAGAGCGGGAGCATGTGCCAGATGACCTCCTCGTCCTGGTCAAGCTCCTGCATCTCCTGATGTAGGGCGGGCAAGCGCTCATACTCCGAGGCCTCTATCGCCTCATACAAGGTCATCCCCGCGCGTAACAGGCGCAGACGCCGATGCAGCAGAGCCTCCGAGGCCTCGCGGACCTCCAGATCGATGGAGTGAAAGGCCGAGCCTACGCGCGTAGCCAGGATCTCCTGATTGGTCTCATTCGCTTGATGCTGCAAGACGGCTTCGACCCGCGCCATGAGCTGCCTCACCTGCTGGTGGCGACTTTCGCGCTGCTCGCGGGTCGAATATGTGACGGGGTGGAGCAGGTAGAGCGCTGTGGTGAGCGCCAGGCGTGTATGTTCGCGCACCAGCGGATCAGGCAGCACCAGCACCCAGCGTGCCATCGTCGCCGCCTCTCCACGCACCCAGAACTGCTCGACGGTCTGCTCCATCAGCCGCGCTGCCGTGGAGAAGGAAGCTCCGGCAAGCGCATGGGTAATGGCCTCGGCCCACTGCCCCTCGGCCTCATAAAAACCGGCGGCCCGGCGGTGCAAGAGCGACACCGTCTCTGGTTGGCTGGTGTGGAGCGCCGAGAGCAGGGCTTCACGAAAGAGATCATGCAGCCGATAGGTGCGCCGCTCCTCATCCAGGGGCACCAGGAAGAGGTTCGCTCGCTCCAGCAACGCGAGCATTTGCTGACTGGCCGCCTTCGTTGGTGCGGCGGTGACGGCCTGGCACACAGCAGCGTCCAGACGCGAGAGGATGGCGATGTGGAGTAAAAAGTCGCGCGTATCGGGGGACAGACGTGCCAGGATGTCCTCCTGCACGTAGTCCAGCAGATACCGCTGGCTACCGGTCAATGTCTCAAGGTATGCTGTGCGATCCTCACGCTTCTGCATAGTGAGCGCGACCAGGTGCAGACCGGCGATCCAGCCTTCCGTCCGGCTCACCAGCCGCTGCAACTCTTCTTCCGAGAGCGGCGGGGAGAGCATCTTGTCCAAAAACTGATTCGCTTCGCCCTCCTGGAAGCGCAGCTCGTCCGCACGAATCTCGGTCAACTGCCCGTGGGCTCGTAGACGCGCAAGGGGCAGGTCTGGGTCCACGCGGCTGGAGAGGATCAGATGCAGATGAGCGGGCAGATGCTCCAGGAAGAAGGCCATGCCCTGGTGAATGACCGACTCTTCTATCACCTGATAATCGTCCAGAATGAGGACGATGGGAGCAGGATACACCTGCTGGCTTTCCAGCTCATGGAGAAGCACGGAAAGACAGGAGGAAAGCGGCGGTGGCTGGGGCGATTGCAACTGTGCCACCACGTTTTCCCCAAAGTTCGCTGCCAGACTGGGGCAGCGGCGCAGGGCCGCGATCAGCACGACCCAGAAGCGTGTCGGGCTGTTATCCAGTTCGTCCGGCGAGAGCCAGGCCACCTGCGTCTTTTGCCGGTGCGCCCAAACCGAGAGCAGCGTGGTTTTGCCCCAGCCCGCCGAGGCAGAGAGCAGGGTCAGCGGTGTCGAAAGCGCCTCATCGAGTGCAGTCAGCAAGCGTTCGCGCTCCACCAGGGCGTTCGGCAGTCGCGGCGGAACAAGTCGGCTGGAGAGCAGCATCATCCCCTGCTCGGTCGTGGTCGCGGGCTGCCGCGCGTGCAAGAGCGAGCGCGCCGTCTCCTCTAACCGCGCCGGCGAGAGGCTTTCCGTTTGTCCGAGATAGCGCTTGCGGGTGCGGCCCTCTTTGGTCTGGTAGGCATACCAGTACGCACCTCCACGTGACCTCTTCTCCAGGTAGACATTCAAACTCCCAGACGCGCCGTGGAAGGCAAAGGAGGTCGCCTCGCCGAGCCAGGCCAGCCACACGGCTGGCTCTGCCGGTCGAAAACGTTGCTTCAGCTGGCCCTGCGTGTACAACTCGTAGAGGCGCTGCTCTTTGGACCAGATCAGGGCGTGGAGAGGTGCTCTGGACATCGAACCTTCCTTGTGTCTGTATTGTTCCCAACGACCCTTCAATTCCTCCCAACACCAGGAAGTATACCAAAGAGGAGGCTCACCGGCAAGGAGCATACCTCTCGGCGTGACGACCCGATCTGCCCATTTACTTTTTTTCGCGCCATCTTTCTGGTATGGAAGAGGAATCTCTCAAACCGGAAGAGAAAAGAGGGCCAATGTTGCTGGTATTGAACCTTATCGGCACCGTACTTTTCTAGGAAACAAAAAAGCGCATTACTGGCGAGCTTTTACAATAAAGTTTTCAAATGACGACCATTAAAAAATGCCGTGAGGAGCTTTCATTAGACGAAAAACAAGCAGAATGTGAATACCCATATTCCGCAGTTTGATTGACAGATTTTGAGAAAATTGATAATGTGAGATCCACAATAAAATTGATGTTTAAACTAACGACCGATTACCGGAACTCAGCAAAAAGTTCCGTGAAAAGAGCCAAGATCGATGAAACAGGCAGAAAAATCGTCACTTCGGGACCAACGGAGGCAATTTCGGGGTCTTGAGTATGACCGAAAACCACGTCGCTTTGGGAATGATGGCTCCTTTTTGCCTGCCTTTCGCTTTTCCGCGAGGTTTGGGTGGCCTGGCCGGGGTGCCCAATTGTGTCAACAATTTGTTGAACCCGCGACGCACCTGTTGCAGGGAAGCCGGACGGTGTTTGCTTTCCCACGGGCGCAAGACCGGCTCGACCAACGGAGTCGCCAAGACCAATTGGTTATGGGCCATGGCCACCACCTGACTCCAGAGGGCAAATGCCTCCGGGGTGCGCAAACGGGGCTTCTCCCACAACAAAGCTTGTTTGTCAAAGCGATAGCCATGCTCCTGTCCAAACCGCAGAGCATAGGACTTGGCAATGGGTACCAGATCTTCAGCTGGGTCTCCCATCCAAACGAACCAACTGATGCGTGGGTCTCGTTCCTTGTTCGTCGCATGGGGGCGCACGACCTGTATGACCGTCACCTCCAACCAACGTGCCTCTTTCCCATGCAGATGGTTCCACCAGGAAATCTGGATGGGTCGCTCTTTTTGATCCATTCCGTCATGATACCCATCAGGGGTTCCATACGTACTGGCATTGCCTACCTGCAAGACAGGCCCGTCTTTCCGAGGTCCTCCGCGCTTTCCCGTGGGTGGAGAAGCGGGCCGGTAGAAGCGGCGCTTGGCCCTCAGACGGCTCAGGATGCCAATCCCAAGGTCAGAACATTGGCACCACAACCAGTTCGCGTCATAGCCTCGATCCAGCACGACGATGGTCTTCTTGGGGAACTGTTTAACCAGGTGCCTCAGTTGCTCCACCGCCGTCTGGATCGCAGTCGTTTCCGGCGTGATGGGTTGCTGATCCAGGATGAAGGTGCGACTGCTGGTCGGTTCAGGCAAGACCACCACCGTGGAAAATTGCCATCCATAGGTGACGGCTTTTTTCGCCTTGGGCAGGTTATGCACCGGCATCCCCATACGTTCGGCGGAGGTCAGCGAGCAAGGGCGGGCGATACCACTTGCATCGATTCCTATCCACAGCCACCCTCCCTCTGCGGGCCTGGGCATGTGGCGGGTAAACCCTGTCGCAAGTGCTCTTGATCTAGCCGACCGTCCTCAAACGCTTCGTAAATGCTGGACCAGTCTCGCTCAAACCACAACGATTGGCTGACCTCTGGCAACGATCGAGCTGTCGTTTCGGTGCTCAAAGCATCCACCGTATTGAACAGAGCACCTTTGGCTTTCAGCAGGCAGTCATACATCTCCTGACGAAAGTGTTTCAATGTGTTAAGGTTCATCTGAGGAACATTCCTTTGCTTTTTGTACGCTCAGAACGTTACTCGATCAGGCCCCTCACCGCAAGGTTGGAGGGCCTTTTGTCTGCATTAGTTTAAACGTCAAAAGAATGAAGGATTTCAAGGAACGTATTTGATTGGAGAAACATCGAGAAGTTCGCCGGAGTCCTTTATTCTTCGTGAAAAACCTCTTCTCCCTGTTTCTGGCCAGCCTCAAGATGCTTTCAAGAGCCATATTTCCTCCTCAAGTGCTCTAAAATCGCTGATTTCTTCTCTTGCTTAGCGGGAAAAACGACAGGAAAAAATGTTATGACCCCTGAAGAGCGGGCACTTTTGCGGGTCTTGGTCAATTCCGGTGGAAAACCTCAACAGATATCAGAAGACGAAGAGGAAAAGCCCAAAGGAAGCCGCTTCCTCTTACATCTTGGTTTTTTAATCACGGCCGTTCCACCGAAAGTGAGCAAGACCCCTTTTTGCTCTGAAGGGTTAGCACTTGCTCTCAAGAGTGAGCAGCTCAACCTGTGACTTTCAAAGAACTCTCTGCCGAGGCGGTTTGGGAATCTTGGGAGTTGGAAATTCCAAGCGTCAACGCTGAGAACAGGGGTCGAGTATGAACGGAACGGTCCATTGGGAATCTTTTCCTCTTCCCTCTCTCAGAGGCTTGAGAACATTCTTTCTCACTCCTGCACAAAACCAGGAGTGAAAGACGCCACTCCCTTGGTGACCACTGCCAGAAGAGCATCGGTCATGTGTTCCGCCGACATGGCTTGCGTTTCACGACTCCATTGGCCGGCGGCTCCAAAGATGGTCCAA
>DATAYF010000555.1:0-2866 GCA_036272735.1 Ktedonobacteraceae bacterium | reverse complement strand
CCCTTGCCAGCGCGCATGGCTTGCAGCACAAAATCACCCCACGAAATGAGTTTTTCGCGCAAACGGTCGAAATGCTGTGACGCGTACTTCGTCGGACCAAAGTGGCTCAAGTAGAGTGTATCAGGGTGTAATTGTCTGATCTTGTCGATACTCTCGAACCATGCCTCTAAATCCAGGTCAGGAGGCGGCGTAGGTGGGCGTACATACCCGCTATCCTGGAGGCGCACGCCTGCGACATCCCCGGCAAAAAGTTCTCCGTTATGGACATCAAAAAAGATGACGTGGTGTACGGCATGCCCTGGGGTGTAGTGCACTTCGAGACGACGACCGGCAACGTTGAGGACATCGCCCCCTTCCAGTGTGTGTAAGAGTTCCTTTGGCACCGACTCGATTTCTCCCCACAGCGTCTGCATGCGGTCTCCGTAGATACGTTGCGCACTGGCGACGAGCTTCGAGGTATCGAGCAGGTGTGGCACTCCTTTGCTATGAGCATACACCTGTGCTCTAGGCATATGATGCAATATCGTGCCAATCGCACCCGCGTGATCTAAATGAATATGAGTGGCGAGGACGTGCGTCACATCCCCTGGAGAAATACCCACCTCGCGCAACGACGAGAGCAACGCCTCGTAGGTGCTACTGGGGCCGGGATCAATCAGCGCAACTTCGTTTTCTCCGCTGAGCACGTACGTGCCAATAATGCCATGTTCATCCTGAAATGGCAGCGAGATGAGTTGGGTGTTTGGGCTTAATCTGGTAATGACAGCCAAGAACCTGCTCCTTACTATGCTCAATGGGTCACCGCACTGGCGAATAACCTCCGCTGCCGTGACCCTGAGTGACTATTTCTTCGTCGAGATCGACTTGGCCTGCGTAAACAGGAGCAGGTAGTCGGGACCACCGGCCTTCGAATCGGTACCGGACATATTGAAGCCGCCAAAGGGATGCACGCCGACCAGGGCACCCGTGCACTTACGGTTGAAGTACAGGTTGCCGACATGAAACTCTTCCTTGGCCTGCTTGACGTGCTCTGGATTGCTGGTATAGACTGATCCGGTCAGGCCGTACTCGGTGTTATTGGCGATCCGCATGGCATCGTCGAAGTCTTTGGCTTTGATCACGGCCAGCACAGGCCCAAAGATTTCTTCTTTCGAGATGCGTGCCTCGGGATCAACATCGGCAATGATAGTCGGTTCAATGAAGTAGCCGGGTCCCTGATGCTTGCCACCGAGTAGCACACGACCCTCGTGCTTGCCAATCTCGATATATTCGAGCACCTTCTTCATTGCGTTATCGTCGATGACGGCACCCACGGAAATGCTGGCCTGCGTTACATCACCCATTTTAAGCTGTTTGGCCTTGTCCACGACTTTTTGTAATACCTCGTCGTACACGTCGCTAACGATAACGGCACGCGAGGCGGCTGAGCACTTCTGGCCCTGGAAACCAAAGGCCGATGTGACGATGCTGGTGGCCGCGGCTTCGAGATCGGCGCTTTCATCGACGACAATGCCGTCTTTTCCGCCCATCTCCAGAATGGAGCGCTTCAGCCACAACTGACCATCCTGATACCTGGAAGCTCGCTCATAGATGCGCAAACCAACCTCGCGCGAACCGGTAAAGGCCACGAAGCGCGTTCGTGGATCGTCCACCAACGCATCTCCGACGACCGCGCCCGAACCCGGCAAGAAGTTGACGACGCCCGCGGGCAGGCCGACATCCTCCAGGATTTGCACGAACTGTGCAGCGATAGCCGCCGCCGTACTGGCGGGTTTCAAAATCACTGTGTTGCCGGAAACCAATGATGCAGTGGTCATGCCGACCATGATGGCGCAAGGAAAGTTCCACGGTGGAATGACCGCGCCGACGCCCAGCGGAATGTAAAAGAGTTCGCTCTCCTCGCTGTCGATGTGCACCGATTGTTTGTTGCCGGAGAGACGCACCATCTCACGCGCGTAATATTCCAGAAAATCGATGGCCTCGGCCGTGTCGCCATCGGCCTCGGGCCAGCTTTTGCTTACTTCGTAAACCATCCAGGCGTTCATCAAGAAACGGCGCTGACGCAATAGGTCTGCTGCCGCGAAGAGGTAGCCAGCGCGTTCCTCGGCGGGTACGCGTTTCCAGGTCTCGAAGGTTTTGGCCGCGACCCGTACCGCCTCGTGGGCCTGCTCAACGGTTGCGCTGGCGAAACGACCAACGACCTGCTCGGGTTGCGCCGGATTGATAGAGGTGAAAGTCTTTTCGCTCGTGATCTTCTTGCCGCCAATGATCAGCGGATAATTGCGCCCTAGCTCGCTCTTCACCTGCTCAAGCGCTGCGAGTTGGACCTGTGTATTTTCTGGCTTGCTAAAGTCGGTCAATGGCTCGTTGACAAACGGCTTTTGGGCACGCGAAATAACATTTTCAATTACGGTTGCCATGAAAAAATCTCCTTGAAAACACTACATACTACCTATCCGAACCTCTGAGCGCATTGCGCTAGCCACGGCAGTGGCGTTGAGGTTCGGAATAAGGATATCGTGTTGTAAGTTGTGTTATAAAAAGCGGAATGTTTCTTCGATGATACCACAATATAACACAACTAACAAAGAAGAGCCTGTAGAGCCAGTTCATACGACAAGAACAAAGCTCCAGAGCCAATTGACACTACAATTGACACCAAATAGCTAGGATTGTTCTCCAAACAGGTCATCCATTTTATTGACGGCATCTTGTCGCATCGAAGGCACAACAGCCGCATATATATCCAGCGTTATAGACACATCGCTATGGCCTAAAAGTTCCTGTACCACATTCACAGGAACGCCCATGCTTATCAAGATCGTTGCTGCACTATGGCGCAAATCATGAAAATGCATACGCGGCA
>DATAYF010000554.1:0-5881 GCA_036272735.1 Ktedonobacteraceae bacterium | reverse complement strand
AGGTGATTGCGCTGCGCCATCCAGGTCAGCGCGTGAACGGCTAATGTTAAACGACTATTGGCACTCATCGCTGTTTCCTCGCTTCCTCAAACGCCTGCCTCCCCCCTACCACAGCCCTCGCTGTAAGTATACTTATTGCATCCGGATGTAACGAGTATACTTACAACACCAGAGATTGTCAAGTGCCGAGGCAGGTACCTTTCACCGACGAATTTGATCCATAAGAAGTGGGAAAATTACCGAATGGTGAGTTTATTGTACCGTAATCCATAAAGGAATGGTAATGGTTTCCGGAAACCATTACCATTCCTTTATGGATTACGGCAGTAAAGGTTCGGACATTCATGCATCACCTCCTCTGATTACTCTATAGTATACCCAATTTACAAGTACATTACGAAACGGAAGGCCGTGTTGCGAAAAAGGCAAGGATTGTATGATGCATTGCCAGAATGGCAACATGCAACCGACTCCGATATTTTTGAGGCCATTGAGCGGTCTGCCCTCCAAGAAGCTGCTTGAGAATTGATAAAACACACGCCACACTCCATACCTGAGCAGCCCGCAGTTTATGCTATACTCTATAGCAAAGCATATATGACGAGCAGTCAATTACTAGGAGGACGCAATCATGTTCCGTAGCAGTAGCAAGATGCCTTCTAAGGATGCTCAAGTTCTTCCCACCGGGTTGTCCCCTACCGGTCATGTCCACGTGGTCATTTTGGGGACGGGCTTCTCCGGGTTGGGAATGGCGATTCGCCTCAAGCAACGCGGGGAAGAAGATTTTGTGGTGCTTGAGAAGTCGGCGGATGTTGGCGGTACGTGGCGCGACAACACCTATCCAGGGTGCGCCTGCGACATTCCATCCCACCTGTACTCCTTCTCCTTCGCGCTCAATCCGAGTTGGAGCCGCGCCTATTCTCCCCAGCGCGAGATCCACGACTATTTACGCCGTTGCGCTAAACGATACAACATCCTGCCGCATATTTGTTGGGATAGCGAACTCCTGGACGCCTCGTGGCACGATGATGACCAGAGATGGCACATCACCACCACGCAAGGTCGGATGACTGCTGATATCCTGATCCTTGGCAACGGACCGCTCAGCGAACCAGCGCTGCCCGCCATCCCAGGCATCGAGGACTTCGAGGGGGTGCTGTTCCACTCGGCACGCTGGAAGCACGACTACGATCTGAGCGGCAAGCGCGTGGCCGTGATTGGTACCGGAGCCTCGGCCATCCAGTTTGTGCCCCATATTCAGCCACAGGTCGGTAAGCTCTCGCTCTTTCTGCGCACGCCACCCTGGATTCTGCCCCGGCTGGATCACGCGATCCCCACCTGGCAACGCACACTATTTCGCCTCTTGCCCATCACCCAGCGCGCAGTGCGTACCAGGATCTACTTTCGCAACGAGCTAACAGCGCTGGCACTCGTCTACAAACCTGACAGGCTAGAGGCCGCCATGCAGCTTGCCCGGCGCTACATAGCAGCGCAGGTGCCCGATGCCGAACTATGCGCCAAGCTGACGCCTCACTACACCATGGGCTGCAAGCGCATTCTGCTCTCCGACGACTTCTATCCAGCACTGACCCAACCCAACGTCGAGGTTGTTACCAACCACATTCGCGAGATACGAGCACATAGCATCGTCACCGAGGATGGCACAGAGCACGAAGTGGATGCGATTATTTGTGGAACCGGCTTCCATGTGACCGATACACAACTGCCCGAATGTGTGCACGGACGGGGCGGGCAATCGCTGGACGACAAATGGCGCACAGATCCACGGGCCTACCTCGGCACCACCGTCCCGCAGTTCCCCAACCTGTTCTTACTCATCGGCCCCAACACCGGCCTGGGTCACAATTCGATGGTGTTCATGATGGAGGCTCAGTTCAACTACATTCTGGACTGCCTACGACTGATGCAGCGACACAAACTCCAGACCGTCGATCTACGGCCCGAGGCTCAGGAGGCGTTTATTGCAGAAATGCAGCAGCGCATGCACGGCACCGTCTGGACTTCGGGCTGTGCTAGCTGGTATCTCGACGCCAACGGCAATAACACCACGCTCTGGCCCGGCTTCACCTTCGAGTACTGGTTCAGGACGCGCCACTTTGACGCACAACGCTATGCCTCGTCGCCTCTACAAGATGGGAGTGTTGCGGAAAAAGCGGTTGCAGAGCCGAGCGGGACGAGATAAGGAGAAATGTGCTTATGTATCATCCACAGGTGGGAGATCCCTTGGGTGCACTCGATACGCCATCAATGATTGTCGACCTGGCATTAATGGAGGGCAATATTGCCAGGTTGATGGAACGCTTGCGAAGCAAGCAGGTGCATGTCAGACCACACTTGAAGACTGTCAAGAGTCCCGAACTGGCGCATAAATTGCTGGCAGCAGGCGCAATTGGTGGATGCGTCGCCAAGGTGAGTGAGGCTGAAGTCATGGCTCAGGGTGGCATTGAAGACCTGTTGATTACCAGCGAAATTGCGGGTAAACCAAAGCTAGCGCGCCTTGTGGCGCTCGTACAACAGCATCCACGCATCAAAGTCGTGGTGGATAGTCTGGTCGGAGCACAGACATTGAATGAGGCCATGCACGACGCACGATTAGCGGTCGATGCGTTGATTGATCTCAATGTCGGACAAAACCGCTGTGGAGTGCTGCCGGGGAAAGAGGCGCTGGCACTGGCTCGGCATATCGGCAAGCTGTCCAACGTACACCTCGTTGGTGTCCAGGGGTATGAGGGGCATTTGCAACATATACACGCCCCAGAAGAGCGGGCGCAACGTTGCCGCCAGGCGATGCAGCTACTCAGCGAGACCGCCGTGCGCTTGAGGGAAGCGGGGTTTTCCATCGAAATCGTGAGCACCGGAGGAACGGGAACCGCTGAGATATGCGCCGATTATGGCGGTATCACCGAGGTACAGCCCGGTTCATTCGTTTTCATGGATATTGATTACCGCAACGCCCTCGGCCCGCACCCACTCTACGCCAACGCGCTGACCATCCTTTCGACGGTCATTAGTCGACCAACCCCCACGCAGGCAGTCGTAGACGCTGGCCTCAAGTCGCTGTCAACCGATAGTGGCATGCCTGAACCCAGGGGGCTATCCGGCATAGCATACCAGCCAGGGGGAGATGAGCATGGCATTTTAAGGTGGGCGAAAGGTACAGTGCAGCTTGAGGTGGGCGACCGTATAGAGTTGATCCCCAGCCACATTGATACCACGATCAACCTGCACGACTCCTATTATGCCTATCGCGATGGTACGCTGGAAGCCATCTGGCCGGTTGCCGCCAGAGGCAAAGTACAATAAATTCAGTGCCCGCTCAGCATTTTTTGCTGTGGTCTTCAGCGTTGTAAACCAACATATACATACCGTCTTCAGTACCGCATATAATGGTATCGTCACTCTAGCAAAATTTGGCTCTTGTATCATGACCAATATCATTCTATAGTTACTATTGGTACAGCAGGTTCTTCACGAGCCGACAGGAAGAGGAGACGAAGATGAACTATGCCATTCTGAACAGGCATGAACTCCCGAGCGACGGGAACACCTATGAGTTCCGAGGATACCAGCATGGAGATACCAATGTTTCTTTTATTTGGGTTGACCTGCCATCAGGGGGTGGTCCACGGCTGCATTCCCATCCCTATGAAGAGGTCTTTATCGTGCAAGAGGGCCAGGCCACCTTTACAGTTGGCTCGACCACGCTTGAAGTGAAGGCCGGGCATATCGTGATTGCACCGCCGGGCTTGCCTCACAAATTTATCAATTCTGGTGAAGGACCGCTCAGGCAGATAGACATCCACGCAAGCCCACGGTTCATCACAGAGTGGCTTGAAGACTGAATCAAGACGGATGGAATAAAATCTTCCCGACCGCAAGTTATGATGAATACTGGATGAGTCTTACTTGAGGAAGGAATTTATTGGCAGATGGATAAGGTGGTATCGTCGTACGCACCGCAAGAGGAAACGCGGAAGGTCAGGCGTGGCCTGAATGTGCGTGATTTAATTTTGTATGGCATCGTGGGGGCACTCGGCCTCGACACGCTGGGCGCGGCATCGTCCTATGGCGGGCAGGCGCTATTTTGGATTTTGCTGGTGGGGCTGGCCTTTTTTGTGCCCTATCAGTTGTTAATGGCAGAACTAGGAAGTACCTTTCCGCGCGCAGGTGGCGTCTACGAGTGGGGAAAGATCAGTGGTGGGCGCTTCTACGCCGCGCTGGCCGCAATGCTTTATTGGATAGCCAACCCGCTGTGGATCGGTGGCACGATGTTCGTGACCGTCATCGCCGCGATTAAGGTGTTGTGGTTCGGCAATCCGAACATTCTGCTTGGTGGCAGCAAGGTCAGTGACGCGATCATCACGATGGTGATAGCGGCCCTGTTTATCTGGGGCATCATGGGCGCAGCCCTGACCCCGATCAACATCAACAAGCGGTTCTCGAACCTTGGGGCCGCCATGAAACTCATCTTGATTGGCCTCTTTGTGGTCCTGGCCCTGGCTTTCTTTCTAAGCGGGCACGCAACCGGCGCGCATATGAGTGCACAGAACCTGCTGCCCACCGGCGCGTGGGGCCTCATCTTGAGTAGTATTATTCCGGTGATGGTCTTTAAGTGGCAGGGCTTCGAGGTGCAGGTCAACGTGGGAGACGAGGTCAGCAATCCGCAGCGCGACGTACCGCGCTCCATGTTGGCGACCGGTGGCATCGCTTTCCTGGCTTACGTTATTCCCATCCTGGTCACGGTTTTCGCGCTCTCAAAAAGCCAGATTTCGAGCAGTACCGGCCTACAACAGGCGCTCTCCAACGTGACCGTTGTGCTGCCGGGTCCCCTGGCAGAACTGGTGAAGTGGCTATTGGTGCCGTTGCTGGTGATTGCCCTGGGGGCGAGTGGCGCAACCTGGATGGTGAGCGCGAACCGTACCTACGCGATCGCGGCACGGGACCACGTCGCACCGAACTGGTTGGCGCGTTTCAATCCGGCGACAAGCGCACCGCGCGCAGCCATCCTGACGAGTGGCGTCATCGCAACCGTCGCCATGCTGCTGACCGTGCTGATCAATAGCTTCAGCAGTGGCACGCTGCAATCGCTCTTTACCCTGGTGCTTGGCTTCACCATCTCGGTCAATACGTTGGCCTATCTGTTCATCTTTCCAGACCTGTTGCTCCTGCGCTACAAGCAGCCTGGCGCAAAGCGTCCCTACCGCGTTCCAGGTGGCATGGTGGGTGCCTGGATCGTCACCATCCTTTCGATGTTCTTCACGATCCTCGTGAGCTACTTTCTGCTGTTTCCGGCCAGCAGCGTCATTCAGAGCGCAGGTGTTTCGCGCCTGACCTACGAAACGACGCAGCTTGTCACCCTCGGCATCATCATCCTGCTGACCGTGATTTTCTACCTGTGGGGAAGACACGAACGCCAGCAGGAGGAGAAGGAGTAGCTATATAGATGAGAATGCATGTGCTCGGAGCACATGCATTCTCATCTATATAGCTACTCCCAAGATCTGCAATACTTTTGCCATTTGCACGTCCCTAGACTATGAGTTCGCAAATTTTTTTGACAGAGCATAGACGAGGGATGACGTATGTGGCAACTACTCTTCTCCACGCTTCGTCGACAGCGCGGCAACACTATTTTGGCGGGGGCAGGTTTTTTTCTGGCGGCCTGTACGCTGATCTTGCTCACCGCGACGACGCAGGGCACCGTGATACGCGCCAATCAGATCATCAGCCACAACTGGCGACCAGCCTACGATCTTGAGGTGCTACCGACGCAGGCCCAGATACCACGCGGGAAGTCCATTCCGGCCGATTTCGTCGCGGGCAACGGCGGTGGAATCAGCATGCAGCAATACCAGCAAAT
>DATAYF010000553.1:0-2368 GCA_036272735.1 Ktedonobacteraceae bacterium | reverse complement strand
CAGTGGAGATTGAGCGGCGCGAATTGGTGAGTGCGCATCCTCTACGTCAGGCGTCGTGGGTGTGCCTGGCGTCATCTGCCTCATGACCTTCCCGCCTGGGGGAGCGTCTATTCTTATTTTCGTCGAGGGCCTCGTGAAGCCCACGCGATGCGCAACGAGACAGGTACTGCTTACGATCCCCTCATCAAGAGGAAGCAGACAACGCCTGTTCTAACTTCGAAGCGGTTGAAGGGGAAGCGGCATAGATTTTCACACGGAGATTGGAAGAAAAAGCGGTTTGCACATGGTCAAATTCCAGGAGACCGAGCGCTGGATGCATCATGGGTCGTGGCCCATTGGGCAAACCTCGTATATCATGTTGCTCCCACCATTCCCGAAAGAATGGGCTCATATGCTGCAAATCATGGAGTAATTCCTCAAACGAGGCATCGCCTGGATAGCGAGCGTAATCGGCACGAAAGTGGGCCACCAGATTGCGTGCCTGCACCTCCCAGTCAAGATCGAGCGAGTGTTCTTGCATTTGAAAGGAGCGCCAGACCACATTGAGCGAGTGCGGGGGAAAGGGCTCATCAAAGCAAAAGACCAGGTCAGCCGCTCGATTCCTGAAGAGAATGTCCCAGCGCCGCCCGATTACAAAGGCTGGATGAGGAGTCAGCACGTCCACCACGCGCCGTAGTTCTGGGGGGACCTCTTCTTCCTCTGGTGGCGCTTTCACAGGCAGAGCGTGACCTGCCAGCAGGAACAGATACTTCTCCTCTACATGGGTGAGCCGGAGCGCCTGTGCAAGGCTTTCCAGGACAGGCTTTGAGGGATGAATGCCCTTTCCCTGCTCCAGCAAGGTGTACCACGAAACCCCGATATGCGCCAATTCCGCCACGTCTTCGCGCCGCAGCCCTGGCGTTCGATGCCTGCTGCGTGCTGGTAATCCTACCTCTGCTTGAGTGAGCCGGGCGCGGCGCGCGCGCAAGAAGGCCGCGAGTGCTTGTCGGCGTTCTCTCTCTTCCATCTGTTTCCTCCTTATCCTACTACTCGCCATCATACGATCATGAGAGGTTGGTTATCTGAATATCTCTCAAGCATACTAAGGATGTGGTATCCAGGTCAAGCGAGACAGGCGAAGAAACCTGGCAACCCCTCTCTTGCGCAAGCCGAGAGAAAAACTTTCATTCACAAGGAGTTAAATGATCATGAAAACCATTCTTGTCACTGGTGCAACTGGGAAGGTTGGAAGTCACTTCGTGCCCCGTCTGTTGCAACGTGAAAATAACGTGCGTCTTCTCGTTCGCCGAGCGGAACAGGCTGAGGTTTTCCAAAAGGGAGGGGCTGAGACGATCGTGGGAGACCTGAGCCAGCCCGAGAGCCTCGCTTCGGCTGTTGCAGGGGTCCAGATCGTCGTTCATCTGGCAGCCTTCTTCCGGGGAACTGACCAGGAGCGAATCAGGACGACCAATGAGGATGGTGCTCTGGCTCTGGCGAACGTCTCCCTTTCCGCAGGGGTTGAGCGTTTTGTCTTCACCAGCACGAGCAACGTCTATGGTCCAGGTCTTAATCGGCCCGGTCGCGAAGATGACCCCCTCCAACCAACAGCCACGTATCCACAAAGCAAGGTTGCGGCTGAACAGGCGCTGCTGGAACTGTATCGCACACGAGGGTTGGGAGTGCGTATCCTGCGTCTGGGTTTTGTCTATGGAGAAGGAGATCCGCATGTGCATGAGTCCCTGCCGCTATTAAGTCAATGGCATCCAGCAAAACGGCTGCATATGGTGCATCATGCTGATGTCTCGCAGGCATTGCTGCGTGCTGTTACTACCGCTGGGATCGATGGCCAGATCTACAATGTCGCCGATGACGCACCCGTAAGTCTCGCAGAGTTGCGGCGCTTGAATGGCCTGTCAGAAGATGCAAGTGATGCAGATACCTCCTTCAAGAATCCGTGGGAATTGATCCTCGATACCCTCCGCATCCGCGATGAACTGGGCTTCCGCCCCATCTATCCTTCGTATTATGCCGCCAGAGATGCAGGTGCGCTTTAATGCCGTTGCCGGTGAGAGACCAGAGGAGTCTCTCACCGGCAACACGATGTTTCCACTCAGTACAACAATGCAACAAGTGATGACCTGCTCTGCGAACACTGCTCTCCAGACATCTTCTCAGTCCGTTCCCTCAACGCCCTCATGGTTCGGGGAAGTGGTCCTGGTTGCTCATCTTTTAAAATGCCAGAGCGTGCTTGCAGCCACCCGTGTCGCGAGTGCGCTTCGCCCGGCGTCGGTTTGGTCGTTACGATCTGATCGACTTTGTGGTCGTGCTGCTTGGCTATGCCATCAGCGGCGAACGCACACTGGAAACCTTCTATGAGAGTATCCTCCCC
>DATAYF010000552.1:0-7319 GCA_036272735.1 Ktedonobacteraceae bacterium | reverse complement strand
CTAGCCTAGCACTCTTTACTTGCTTCTGTCGAGGTCAGTAGGTATACACCATTCACCAAGATTGGACAAAAGTAAGCCTTTGCCAGCTCGAATAGATCAGCAGCAAAGGCCTACTTTTATCTCAAAATAGCGTGCTATAATTGTATGTTTATTATTATAACCTATTGTCTGCTACGCATGCAATGCAGAACCGATTCTCAACAAGTAACGACTTCAGCATGTCGATGGTGGAGTTGGTATGTGCCAGGAGATTGATGCCGTTTATCGCTAATCATATACTCATGCCCACCGAGGTGGGGCAAATGTCAATTGAGTGTGGGCCAAAGTTGGCGCGCTCGCGCGGTCGCTTGCTCGCGGTTGCGTACGTCGAGTTTGCTATAGATATGGTTAATGTGCGTCTTGAGCGTACTTTTCGCGATCAGGAGTTGCTGAAGGATCTCCTGGTTGGAGAGACCAGTAGTAATCAGACGCAAGATTTCTAATTCGCGCTCGCTCAGTGGTTCGGCCAGTGCCTGTTCACTGCTGATCAGTTCGTATTGTGGCGAAGCTTGAGGCAATTGCATATCACCCTTCAATATCGCCAGCAAACGCTGCAGGTACGCCTGGGAATAGGGTGCAGCAGGCATAGTGTTTTGCCTGCTTGCCAGTACCTCAAGCATTTCCAGTAGCAGGTCGTGTAATGGCGCGCCTTCGTTGATCAGTGAGCGAAAAAAGCCCGCTGATTCGGCAAGAGAAAGGCCACGCATCAGCAGCGCTAAGGCCCGCTCACGCTCATCCAGCATAGACCAGGCCAGGGCTTGCAGGACCATAATGCGGCATTCGCTCCAGATTAAGCCTTGCTCCTCGACCCTGGCTAATACGGGTTGCAAATAGCGGAGCGTCTTCGCGGGCTCGCCCTGGTAGAGCCACAAACGAGCCTGCAATAAATGGCCTACACCAAGCCAATCAAACGGCAAGTCCTCTAAATGAAAGCCCTTCACCAGCGCGTTAGCACATTCTAGCTTACCGAGGCAGAGGTAGCTGCTGGCGCAATAAATGGCTAGCATGGACTGTTGCTCCTCGTACTGCATCATCCGGCTCTCTGCCTCTTGCAAGAGCGCATACGCTCCGTCGCGCTCTCCACGTGCCTGCTTGATCATTGCCAGCAGCACATAGCGATAAATCTGGTAGATTTCCTGTTCGACGGTGGGATACTGCATACTGTGCGCACAATGTTCCTGCGCTTCATCCAATGCGTTCTGCTCGTAAAGCAGGTAAGCAAGATAATAATGGATCATGCTTAGCATAGATGGGGCGTTGCTCAGGTGCTCGAAAGCGAAGCCGAGCGCTTCATTATAATGCTCACGCGCCTGCTGAAGCTGGCCAAACAGCATTTGCACATTCCCTAGCGTGCAGAGCGCGACAGTATAGACGTATAAATGGTTGCCTTGCCTGCTCAGTTGGCTAGTTTCAAGCAATGCCTGGCGCGCCTTCAACAATTCGCCCTTTGCCCAGTAATTCATCGCCAGGAAGAGCATGGCGTAGCTACGTTGCGTATAGTCGTCGTGTGGGAATGCCGCCAGCGCCTGCTGCGATAGCTCAATCGAACGATCAGCGTCGCCACGCATATTAGCCAGGGCTGCGCGCGCAGCTAAAATACTTGTGCCCAGCCTGGAAAAGTGCCCGTTGTAGGGAGGCTGCTCGTGTTCATTCAGCAGATGCTCTATTTCGTGCAAACGCGCCTCCATCTCGTCCCATTGGCCGCTGCCCATGAGTGACCATATATAGGTCATTGCCAAACGGGGATGTGCACGTACCACAGTGTCGGGGAAACGTTCCAGCAAGCGGCGCAGGGTCAGCATTTCGCCATAGCGCAGGAGATCATCGGCTTCTTGCAAAAATAGCTCGGCCGCCCGCTCGTAATCAGTCGCTGCCAGGGCGTGTTCCATTGCTTCAGAACGCCGCTCGTTCTGCTCGTACCACAAACTCGCTCGACGATGCAGCTCTGGAAGCATATCGGGATGGGACGCTTGTAAAAGTTGCAACAACATATCGGCAAACAAATGATGATAGCGATACCAGCACCGCTCATCGTCCAACGACACCAGAAAGACGTTGGCGCGCTCCAATTCGGCTAGCAAGCGTTGACTATCGGCGCGTTGCGTTACGGCATCGCACAATGGAGCGCACAGGCTCCTGAGTAGACTGGTTGAGAGCAGAAAAAGCTGGACCTCGGCAGGCAAACGCGCGAGTACTTCTTCTGCGAGATAATCAAAAATATAGCGATGGCTACCGGTAAAGTTCTGGATGAACGTGGAGGGATCGTGCCGTCCACGGAGCGAGAGCGCGGCCAGTTGCAGTCCAGCGATCCAGCCCTCCGTGCGCCGTTCTAGTGCCATGATATCTTCAGCAGAAAGTGTTGCGCCCGTTTCCGCGTGCAAAAATTGGCTTGCTTCGGCCAGTGTAAAGCGCAGGTCGTTGGCGTATAGCTCGGTTAATTGCTGATTGGCTCGCAAACGCGCCAGGGGAAATGGTGGTTGTGTGCGTGTAGAGATGCAGAGGTGCAGTTTCGCAGGCAGGTGCTCCAGCAAAAATGCGACGTGCTCGTGAATAGCCGCCGCCTCGATCACGTGGTAATCATCGAGTAGCAGCAGCACGTCACGCCGCGACTTGTCCACCGTATTGAGCAGCGCGGCCAGCATGTGTTGGGCATCGGTTAGCTGTGATGAGGCGAACGCGGAAAGTTCTGGTAAGCCAGCATGTTCTAGTGCAGCCAGCACGTAGCGCCAGAAGCGGGCCGGGTCGTTATCCTCTTTGTCGAGCGTTATCCAGGCCACGCACGGCTGCGCGTCGTCTTCGGCAAAGGCAAGCAGCCACTCGCAAAGCAGAGAGGTCTTGCCGAAGCCCGCCGGAGCGCAGATTAAGAGCAATTGATGCTGCATGCCCTGCTCCAAACGTTCCAGCAGCGCACCACGTGCTACACCATACGCACGGCGTTGTGGTGCATGAAGCTTGGTTTCCAACAGCCCATTTTGCATGAAACTTTTCTCTACCATATGCATATCATTGTATATGATCGTTGATAGACCTGACTATGTGGCTCGTCTACGTCGATATGTTGCGTTTTTGACACCTGTTGGCAATGAATAACAAAAAGGCACCTGAATAAAAGGCCGTCCAGGTGCTTCTATTTTGCAGCGACAAGTTAGATTAAGGATTTTTGGGTAAGCGTTCAAGGATCTGGGTAAGGAGTGCTGTATGCTGGTTCAATATTGTTGTATGCTCGTTTAGAGTCGTTTCGACTGTCCCTAAGCGTGTTTGCACCGTCTCTAGGCGCTGGGACATTTGCCGTATATCCTGTTGATGGCTGAATGCCAGACCCAATAACATCGTCTCGTTGTGCTTGATATCATCGATATTTTCAGTAACGTACTTTTCTAGGGCTGTGAGCCGCTCGTCCTGAGTAGGCATAAGTCGCGTGCCTTTCACTTCGCTTGACTGGCTACAGGTGATCGGTATGAGTCCCTTTGTGTGTCTTCTCTACTCATATTACCATAAAATTGCTCACTTTCAATAGGCCCTGTGGTAGCAAAAAACCCCTGGCAGGGTCTTGGGCCACTGGTTCCGTTGTATATTTAGAATGGGACGAACCTCTTCATTTTGAGCATGAACCAGATCGGTAGTCCCATCCTAAATATGCAGAGATATCGAATGATCTGAAATCCTGACCAGCAGTCTGTATTCGCGCTCATTTGACCATGGGCAAGGTAAACCAGAACGTCGAACCCTCCTCAGGCATGCTCTCTACACCCACCTCTCCGTGATGTTGGGCGATGAGTGTCTGACAGATATATAAACCCAGGCCCAACCCTTTCCCCGAACCACTCTGGACGGGTACTCCCTTGACCTGGTGAAAGCATTGCCACAGTTCCTTTTGAGCCTCTTCGGTGAGGCCTGGTCCTTGGTCTCGCACCCAAACACGAGCCACGCCCTCCCGGATGGTCAGTCCAATGTGGATCGGCTGATCTGCGCTCGAATAGCGGATCGCGTTGGTCAGATAGTTCATCACCACCTGGCTGATCCGAGCTCGGTCGGCAAGTACCATGACCGTGGTGTGCTCCGGCAATTCGAGCAGGAGCGAGCGCGAAGGCGCCGTAACGCGCAGATCCTCGACGGTTTCGCGCACGATCGAGGCCAGATCACAGTGGTCCAATGATAGTTCCAGCGTATTGGCCGTGATGCGCGAGACATCCAGCAGATCATTGATCAAATGCGTTTGGACATCTACTTGTCGGGCACTGGCTGCCAGACGCTCCATGAGGTCATTGAAGAAGGCGCTCACCTCTGGAGACAGGTGGTCGGTCTGGGTGCCCAGGTGTTTTACTCGTCGCTCGAGCAATTGGAACGTGCCTTTGAGCGCGGCAAGCGGGGTTTTCAACTCGTGGCTGGTCATGCTGAGCATGAGGTCTTTTTGCCGTTCGATCTCTTTGCGGGGGGTCAGATCTAAAACGAAAGCGAGCAGTAACGGCGAGGCGCCTTCCCGGCGGAAGAGCGTGCCTCCAATCAGCACGGGCACGCGTTTGCTATCTTTCGTCACATAGTCGTTTTCAAAGGGCTGAAAACGACCGGTTGCGAGCAGTTTCTCTATGGTCTGAACGGATTGCGCGCGATCTTCTGGGGCCGTCATCGTTACCCAGTTCATCCCCCCTGCTGCCAGGTCCTCGCGGGTATAGCCCAAAAGCGAGAGAAAGGCATCGTTAGCTTCATAAATGGTTCCCTCCAAGTCAGACACGACGATCCCAATGATATTGGACTCCACGAGCCCACGAAACCGCGCCTCGCTCTCCCGCAAGGCTTCCTCCGCTTGCTTACGCTCGGTGACATCGTGCAAATAAAAGGAGAGCCCATCCGGAGTCGGATAGAGGTATATCTCTATCCAGCGCTGGAAACTCGGATGAAAGCCTTCTATGTGCGTCGCCTGCTGCGTCGCCATTGCTTCGCGATACGCGTGCTCGAATGGGGTGCCAAGAAGCTCAGGAAGCAGGTCCCAAAAGGATCGGCCTACTACCTCTTCCCGCTTTTTCCCCAGCATCTTTTCCAGCCCGCGATTCACATAGGTGTAGCGCCATTGCGTATTGACGTGGGAAAACGCATCCGTAATACTTTCGAGAATGGTTATGACCTGCTCCTCGGCCTGCTTCAGATCCGTGATATTGATGACGGCTCCAAGCACGTGCGCCGGGCGACCTTGCGCGTCAGCGATGACTTGACCCCTATCTGAGAGCCAATGGATGCTCCCGTCAGGCCAGAGGATGCGGTACTCAGTCTGATAATCCGCGCGTTCAGCCACCACACGTGCCAGGAACCGGTCGACTGGCTCACGATCCTCAGGGTATAACGTCGCCAGGAAGCCTTCATAGTTGATGGGAATATCTGACGACAATCCCAAAAGCGCTTTCCCCTGATCCGTCCAATTGATCTGATTCGTGACCAGATCCCAATCCCACATGCCCACACCGGAAGCTTTGAGGGCAAGTTGCACCTCTGCTTCTCTCATCTGCCCAGCCAGTTCCTGCCTGGTGATATCGGTGCCACAGGCGAGAACCTCGCGAAGCTCCCCCTCAGGAGTGCGCACCGGGATAGCGCGCACGCAGATCAGGCAGTAGGTGCCACCACCTCTGCGGATGTGACACTCCATCTCCGCAGGACGCTCGGACGTGACCGCCTGGCGCACGGTTTCTTCGATCTGCGGCTGATCGGCTGGATGCAGCGCATCCAGCCAGCCTCGCCCAAGGCAATTGCGCTTCTGTTGCCCGGTAAAGGTTTGCCAACTCGGGCAGACCTCTTGCATCGAGCCATCGGGAGAAAGCCACCAAAAGACGTCGGAGCTCTCTTGCGCGAGGGCCAGAAAACGATACGCAAATGCCTCGTGTCCCTGAGGTGGTTGGTTCCTCTCTTCTTGCTGATGGGAATGAGACAAAGACATAGCATTGTTCTCCCTCCTCACGTGTCCCAGGATCACAGAGAACGCGTCTGTCCTCACCCTGCACGCGCATGAGAGCACAAGTCACGGCCCTGTGAGACGGATATCTGTGGCACTTTCTCTCTTCCCCTACATTGTAGAATAGGCGGTCAAAGTCAAGCGCATCGTTCCTTGTCAGTCAAGCAGTGGAGCAAAGAAGTGCCGGCATCCCACGTTGTCTGGCGAGCAAGCAGGGCTTTTCGCACATCGCAGCATGGATAACTGAAATACGACAACCCCCCTCTTTTCTGGAAGCGTGAGTGACGCTGATGGATCGCATTCTTGAGAGGCAGAGGCGAGAGATGCCAAAGATCCTGAGAATCCCACTCTACATGAGCAAAGAGAGCAAGTGGTCTGAAACCCTGCCTGGATTAATCCACATACGAAAACATCTCAAGCGACTGTATATGCGGCTTGAGATATTTTCGTATATCTATGCAGGGTCTCGGGCCACTGGTTCCGTTGCACATCTAGAATGGGACGAAGCTCTTCCTTTTGAGCAGGAACCAGATCAGCAGTCTCATTCTCGATGTGCAGAAATGTGAGTGGCCTGAAACCCTGCTATGGGGTGTCGAAAGGGGGATTTTGTCTCAACTGTTTACAGGTGCCATTCTGTGCTATTTTCGTGCTCAAACCACTACCCTGCTGTTTACTGCAACTAACAGAATACCGTTCACATTTTTTTGGTTTTGCTGTCAATTTCTGATTACCCCTTTGTTAAAATGGCGAAAGTGCCGAGAGCCGGAATAGGCATTCATTGTCCGTTACTGTCCTCTCATGCCTCTAGAAGCACAGAAAAAACGAGTCAACTTGTGCATGTGGTTGCCATTTTCCGCTATCATCCGCCTCAATTGCTACATTTGTTGTTACATGAGCAATATCAAAAGCTTCTGGACAACTCAATGATCCAGAAGCTTTTCTAAGGGCTTTTCCGCAAATAAGCTGACCAAATAATCATAAACAATCGCCTTGTTTAGGCGTCTCGCTGAAGTATGGCTGGTCACATTATTACCGGAAGGCGCCTTAGTTACCCTGCTCGGCCAGATCCCGCTGGAAGTCGATATTGACGACTTGGTGCAATACTGGCCCTATTTCTATGAACGGAGCATTGGCTGTGTTGGTGTTCTGAAAGACTGGCTGGTTCGCGCCGTTCATGCGGCACTTGCTGAAGGAGATCGCAACCTCCTATTTAAGCGGATTCAAGAATGTGCATTGCCACTGGCCCAATGCGAAAGTATGGCATTGGATGCGACCGCTGGAGAGCAAGAATTGCACTACACCGCGAGTCAACGGCAACATCTCTGGAAATTGCCTCGTT
>DATAYF010000551.1:0-4547 GCA_036272735.1 Ktedonobacteraceae bacterium | reverse complement strand
CTTTCGTCTGGCAGGAACGGCGCACCGCTGAGCCGATTATGCCGCTGTGGGTATTCAGTCGCCGCGTGCTTGTTGGTTCGAACCTGGCAACCCTCGCCCTTGGCCTGCTCTCCATCGGCCTGACCACCTTCCTGCCTACCTATGCGCAGGGAGTTCTGGGTGTCAGCGCGATTATCGCTGGCTTCGCTCTGGCGGTAATGTCGGTAAGTTGGCCTGTCTGTTCCGCGCTTTCGGGTCGCTTCTATATGCGCATCGGTTTTCGTAACACAGCACTGATTGGCGCGGCCATCAGCCTGCTTTCGGGTATCTTCTTTACGTTGCTACCCGAATCCACGAACATTTTTATCGTCTCGCTCGGCAGCTTGATCATGGGTGCGGGCCTGGGGCTGCTCTCGACTCCGCTGATCGTCGGTTTGCAATCGGTGGTCGGCTGGAACCGGCGTGGCGTGGTCACCGGCTCGAATATGTTTGCGCGCCAACTTGGGCAGACGGTTGGGGCGGCCATTTTCGGCAGTATCGCCAATGCCGTGTTGGTGGGTTGGTTGGCACAGGCTCCCAAAAGTATCGCGAAACAGCTTCCTACGTCCTTGAACACGGCCAGTCAATATCTTGGTGGCGGCTCGTCATCTGCTTTGCCCGCGCGTGCCGAGGCCTACCTGAGATTGGGACTTTACCAGGCATCGCACCAGGTCTTCCTGGTGCTAGCTATAATCGGTCTGGCTAGCGTAATGGTGCTCGTTTTCACCCCGCGCACCTTCCGCACATTGCACTTTGCCGAGGACGATCAAGCCACCAACCTCGCTACAGAGCCACAAGATGTGCTGGTCAGCGGCGAGCGCTCCGTCATGCAGGATTAATGCACAATGGAATGGGCAAAAGCAGCATTTGATGTAGGGGCCGATTTATCGTGTCCGCCGAACCCACCTAGCCAATTGACCCAACGCCCTGTCACGTTGCAGATGTGGTGCACGTTGGTCAGCAAAGTTCGGCGGACACGATAAATCGGTCCCTACAGGCAATTTGTGCATTTCTTCCATGCCGCTTCCTGCCGTTTTACAAATTAAAAAGGCGCGGCGTTATGAATTGCCGTTTGAATGGCTCGGCTGGCTGCATTACTAGTATCTCCTCTTGTGATCCTTGAAGGCTGTTGCTCGCGTGCTCCAAAGCGTCGGCGAACGCGCCGACGCTGGGGAAACGCTGCTCAGGCTCTTTCTCCAGAACCCGCATCACAACCGCTTCTAGCGCGTCTGGAATGTCTACGCCCTGTGCGCGCAGCGATGGTGGGGGAGCAAAGAAATGCTGGTGGGTGATGGCTGCAAAATCGCCAGTAAAGGGCCAGGTGCCGCTCAGCCATTCGTACACGACGATACCCAGCGCGTATTGATCGCTGGCGCATCTTGGTGCACCCCGTAGCTGTTCCGGGGCCGCGTAAGGCGCGGTCCCTTCAAAATCATCGAGGAAGGTTAGCGTGCCGTGCAGGCTGTGCGAGGGGACCGCAATGCCGAAGTCGCTCAGCATAATCTCTCCCTGTGGACCTGGTAGCATGTTATGAGGTTTGACGTCGCGATGCACAATTTTATGCTGCTCGTGGACATGATCGAGCGCACTGGCGAGTTGCCTGACGTACGCCACAATGGTTGGCATGGTGAGCCTTGTCCCGCGCGGATGTCGCTGGCGCAGGTCACCATTGGACATATACTGCATCACGAGATAGGCCGATCCATCGTGCACCCCAAAGTCGAGGATGGGTACGATGTGTGGATGCTTGAGGCGCGTAAGCACGGTGGCTTGCTCGATAAATCTGGGGATATTTTCCGTCTGTTGATCTATCAGTTTGATTGCCACGGGGGTATGAAAAAGGATATGTTCCCCCAGATAGACTCTTGATGAGCCCTGTTTCCCAAGAATATGCCGCAGGATATAGTTGCCAAAGCGTTGTTCGCTGTTTGCTTCTGTCATCGTGAAGTTCTTATATCAAGGCTCTTTTGTGCTTGCAATTTCAATACGCCGATGGTAGTTGAATTATTCGACCCATGTCAATCTTTCCCCTGACGAAATGATTCAGTGATTTCTTCCGCTACCGGTTAATTTGCATCATACGGTATCGCTCTGGGCTACAACACAATTTCTACCTAAAAGTACTTGCATAGCCGCCACTCGTCGATGAAAATGCTTCCAAGTCAGGTGTAGTGTTGATAAAGAGAACTATGCATCTAAGCCATTGACCTTTTCTTTCATGACCCAAACAATGTTGTCTTATTGATTCCCAGTCAAGCATGTCACATCATAAGTAGTCTTTGCGTGGTAAGTGTAGATGTTCGTCGTTTATTCTGATTTTGCATAGGGGGTGTAATCATGGCTCATCGTGCCCAAAAGAGCCAGGCCACACAAGCGCGCAATGAAGCACCGGAGATGAAAAAGAACGAGTCTCCTAATGATTTGCTCACAGTTCGCGAAGTTGCGCGTCATCTTCGCGTCGACGATACAACGGTCCGACGCTGGATTAAATGTGGTGCTTTGGAAGCTATCACGCTACCGCATCGCGGCAAACGGCGTGGCTATCGCGTCCGTAGAACGACGCTCGACGAGCTATTCAGTAGTGGCTCGCCTCTCCCGGAGGTCTAAACCCCGGTACCTACCTACTTGCTTTAACAAGCATGGGCGTAACCCTATTGAGAGTTACGCCCATGCTCGTTGTGCACCAGAAAATACGGTTTATGCTGCATATACCCTGGGTGGTGGTATTTGCTCACCCTCTTTTTTTGCGCTATTGATGAGCAATTCAGGTGTTGTATCTCGTTCTGTCTAGGCCGTGGCAAGCACAATCGGCTCGTAAAATCCACTTTCATGAGGCATGAGCCAGTTGACCTCTCCAAATCCGGCTTGAGAGAGCGCATGCGTCAAGGTTTTCCGGCGCAGTGCTCGATAGGAGGTCGTGTAGGAGCGCATCCGCCACTCTGGCCCGTGCGGCACGACAAAAAACTGCGTCATGCGATACTGCTCCCCCTGCCACTCCCAGACCTGGAAGACCACGCGTATTCCCGAAGCCGTTGGGATGATGCGCTGAGAGGTGAGTTGGGGACGTTCCTCTAGCAAGCTATCATAGTCACGGGTACTGGCGAGCAAGAGTCCGCCAGAACGCGTTTTCGCTCGCAACTCCCGTGCCGCCAGGTGGAGGTCTTCATCGGTGAGCAGATGGGGAATAGCGTTGTCAAAGGCCATCACCACATCAAACCGCCCTGCGATGGTCTGACCCAGACTGCGCATATCGGCGATCGCGAAGCTCACACTGACTCCTGCTTGCTTGGCTTCAGACTCTGCCCGCGCAAGCGCTTGTGGACTGATGTCCGAGGCATGGATGCGGTACCCTCTTTGTTTGGCCAGACCGATGGCTTGGGTGCCTATACCACAGGCGCAGTCAAGCACCGTCAGTGGATACATGCTGGCATCGACATGGGCACGAATGAGACGATCTAAGAGATGGCCTTGTTGTTCGTGAGCCGGCACCCAGTCCTGAAAGATCAAATGATAATCCGCTGCCATGGCATCATAAAAGGTGAGAACGTCTTCATTGTCAGCCATTAGCTCTCTCCGTCTTGTTTCTCCATAAGTATGGATTCCTTCATAACTCATCTTATCATTTCTTTACTTCTTTTTGCCGAGATCAGTAGTCAAGAAAAGCGACCTATCCACACGTTATATGGTATCCTTTAGAGATAGGAAACGATATCTATCGTCAATATGGTGCTACGCCTGTGTTGTGAAAGCTACGCTCGCTTTGGAGATGTCCTGTCAAATACCCCCGGCTGAAGCTGGAGGCTTGTTCACAAGTCTGAATTTGACCAGGCTCAGTTCTTTGGAACTAGCGCTCGGAGCGAATACATAGGTACGTCGGGGTGCGCGGCCAGCTCCGACCGCTACGGTGAAGCATTAAACATCTGTACGGGTGAAGGACGTGTGTTTCACAGCAAACCGCTCTATAACATTGTCGAGGCCACCATTACCTGGGAAACCAGAGGTCCGAAAGGACAAAGCAACCATGAGTCACGTTTTTGTCGTTGATACGAATAGACACCCAGTAGATCCGGTGCATCCAGGGCGTGCACGTCTTTTGCTTTCACAGGGCAAAGCCGCCGTGCTCAAATTGTACCCGTTTACGCTGGTGCTGAAAGGAGCCATCGATGAGCCACAGGTTGAGCCTTTGCGCATCAAACTTGATCCTGGTTCTAAAACGACAGGGCTTGCTATTGTCGATGATGCCTCGGGCGAAGTGGTCTTTGCGGCTGAAATCAGTCATCGAGGGCAGGCTATCAAAGCGGCCTTGGATGATCGGAGAGCAGTACGTCGTTCTCGTCGAAACCGCCATACGCGCTATCGCAAGCCACGTTTTGCCAATCGACGCCAACCCAGGGGATGGATACCACCATCCTTCGCCAGTCGAGTTGCTAACGTCGTGACGTGGGTGCAGCGTTTACGCAACGTCTGTCCCATCACAACGATCAGCATGGAATTGGTGAAATTTGATTTGCAACAAATGGAGCATCCTG